>CAZTLD010000007.1:5671-17388 GCA_964614395.1 uncultured Zetaproteobacteria bacterium | reverse complement strand
CTCCCAGCGGATTGTGCGGGCCAGGAACCGGTGCGCGGCGGCGATGAGCGCAGGCGCCATGCGCCGGATTAGGCGCTTGCTAAACGCTTTCCCGCTGCCACGCATCCCAGATCGCCCGCGCCCGCGCGTAGTCGGCTTCTTCCACCCACAGCTGCACGCGCGCCCACGCAAGGTGAGGAAACAGGGCGTTCAGGTGCTGATGGTCCGCGCGCACGCGGATGCCTTCCGCCTCCAGCCGCGCACGCAAAAGCGCCGCCTCGCGCACATCGGCCACTTCGGCGAGTTTCACCCAGCTCACCGCGCCTGCGAAAGCCTCGCGATCGTTTGCTCAAGCGCTGCGATCTCGCGCCGGAGGCTTTCCGCTTCTTCTTCGGTATCGGCGATGACGTGCTGCGGCGCGTTGGCGCGAAACGCCGGATTGGCCAGTTTCTTTTCGCAGCGGGCGAGCGCCTGCATGAGCTTGGCCTTGCGTTTGTTCGCGCGCGCGATCTCCGCATCCAGATCCACCACGCCCCGAAGCGGCACATAGATCCGCCCATCGTGGACGGCCACGACCGCGGCTTGCGCCTCTTCGTGCGCTTCCGGCGCAAAGCGCCAGCCTTCCACGCGGGCAAGCGTGTTGATGATCGCTTCGTGGGCGCGGATGCGCTCGTGCAGCGCGGGGCTGCCGGCGGCGACGGCTGCAATGCGCACGCCCGGCGGGATGCGGGTTTCGCCGCGAAGCGAGCGGATCTCCTCCACGATCTCGAACACCTTCGCCATCTCCGCGCGCAGCGCCTCGTCCGCGTAGCTCACTAGCCTTTCCGTGGGCCATGCGGCGCCTGCGAGCATCGCGTCTTTCCCGTGCAGCTCGGCGAAGATCGCCTCGGTGATGAACGGGCAGAACGGATGCAAAAGCCGCAGCCACGCATCGAGCGCGAACACAAGCGTCTGCTTCGTTTCGCGCACGAGCTCGGCGTCTTCGCTTCGCAAAAGCACCTTCGCCGCTTCCAGATACCAGTCGCAGAACACGCGCCAGATAAAGCGGTAAAGGCCGCCTGCGGCTTCGTGGAAGCGGTAAGCATCAAGCGTGCGATCAAGCTCTTCGGCGGCGCGGGCAAGCTCCGCCAAGATCCAGCGGTTCACCGGATGGCGCACCGCAAGCGTCTCGGGCGGCGCGATGCCTTCTGTGTTCATGAACACGAAGCGCGCCGCATTCCAGATCTTGTTCATGAACGCGCGATCGCCTGCGATCTTGCGCTCGTCAAGCTTCACGTCCCGGCCGGGCGCGGCCATTTTCGCGAGCGTAAGCCGCAGCGCATCCGCGCCGTAGCGCTCGATCATCACGAGCGGATCGATCACGTTGCCCTTGGACTTGCTCATCTTTTGGCCGTATTTGTCGCGGATCAGCGCGTGCACGTAAACATCGCGGAACGGCTCTCGGCCCGTGAACTTGAGCCCCATCATGATCATGCGCGCGACCCAGAAGAAGATGATGTCAAAGCCGGTGACGAGCACATCGGTGGGATAGAACGCGCGAAGCTCGGGCGTGTCTTCCGGCCAGCCGAGCGTGGAAAACGGCCACAGCGCCGACGAAAACCAGGTATCCAGCACGTCTTCGTCCTGCCGGATCCGCTTGGAGCCGCAGTGCGCGCACGCGCTCGGATCCTCGCGCGCGACGGTGATCTCGCCGCAGTCGGCGCAATACCAGGCAGGGATCCGGTGCCCCCACCACAGCTGGCGGGAGATGCACCAGTCCTGGATGTTGTGCATCCAGTCGAAGTAGGTCTTGGCCCAGAACTCGGGCACGAAGCGGATGCGGCCTTCCTCGACCGCGCGGATCGCAGGCTCCGCGAGCGGCTTGATGCGCACGAACCACTGGTCGGTCAGAAGCGGCTCGATCACCGCATGCGAGCGATCGCCGCGGCCCACGCTGTGCCGGTGCGGCTCCACCTTCTCCAAGAGCCCTTCGGCGTCGAGATCGGCGACGATCCGCTCGCGCGCTTCATACCGATCCAGCCCCCGGTATTTGGCCGGGATGAAGTCGGCATCCACGATGTGCGCGCGCGGCGTGAAGATGTTGATCATCGGAAGTCCATGCCGGCGGCCGATCTCGTAGTCGTTGAAGTCGTGCGCGGGCGTGATCTTCACGCAGCCGGTGCCGAACTCCGGATCCACATGCTCGTCCGCGATCACCGGGATGCGCCGCCCCACCAGCGGCAGGATCACCTCGCGTCCGATCAGATGCCGGTAGCGCTCGTCCTCCGGATGCACGGCCACGGCCACATCGCCCAGCATCGTCTCCGGCCGGGTCGTGGCGACGATGAGATGCTGGGAGGGCTCATCCGCGAGCGGATAGCGGATATACCACAGATGCCCGTCTTCCTCCTCGTGCTGCACCTCGAGATCCGAGATCGCGGTCTCCAGCACCGGATCCCAGTTGACGAGCCTTTGCCCGCGGTAGATGAGCCCTTCTTCGTAGAGGCGCACGAACACCTCGCGCACGGCGCGGGAAAGCCCCTCGTCCAACGTGAAGCGCTCGCGCGACCAGTCGCAGGATGCGCCCATGCGCTTGAGCTGCCGGACGATCGTGCCGCCGGAGTGCTCCTTCCACGCCCACACGCGCTCAAGAAACTTCTCCCGCCCGAGATCGCGCCGGGACAAGCCCTCCTTTTCCAGCATGCGCTCGACGACCATTTGGGTGGCGATACCCGCATGGTCGGTGCCCGGCTGCCAGAGCGTGGCATAGCCCTGCATCCGCTTGCGCCGGATGAGGATGTCCTGCAACGTGAACGTGAACGCATGCCCCATGTGCAGCGTGCCCGTCACGTTCGGCGGCGGAATCACGATGCAATAGGTGGGATGGCCGGTTTTCAGCGCCTCCTCGGCGCTGGGATGCGGCCGGAAGACGTCGCTGTGCAACCACTTTTCCAGAACCGGCTCTTCGACCGCTTCCGGCGCGTAGGCCTTGGGAAGCTCGCGTGGCATCGCAGCGCTCCTTTACGGCTTGTTTATCGTGCGGATGGCTTCTTCAACCCAGCGCGGCAGATGCTCGCGCAGGCGCATCAAGACATGTTCGGCGATCGCATCGATCTCGGCGGGCGTAAGCGGAGGCGCTTCCGATGCAGTCATCGTGCGCGTGGGCTCGATGGCCTCCGTGGCTTCGAAGTCCTCGCGCGCCTTGGGCGCTTCCGCTTCGGACGGCGCAGGCGCTTCCGGCGTTTCTGGGCCCGCTTCGCGCTCCGATTCCGGAACGAGCATGTCCTCGGTGAGCTCCAGGACATCCTCGTCGTCCAAGTCCAATATCGGCTCATCCGGCCCGGCGGGCTCTTCGGGCTCGGGTGCGGGGCGCATCTCCTTCTTCGGTTCGTCCATTGCGGAAAATCTAGCCTTGACCGGCTGCGCCGGCGAGATAGCGGGGGGCAAGCCCCAGCATCCGGTAGGTGCGCCAGCGCGCGCGGGCGATCTCGACGAGCTTTTCGTCCCAGCCGTCCACGAAGTCCACGATGTAGCGGAAGCCCGAAAGGTCTGGCGGCACCTCCAGCGAGGCGTTGATCAGCACTTGCGGCGCGTTCGTGCGCACGATCTTGCAGGCGAGCAAGATGGGCTGCGCTCTGTCGCGCTCCGGATCGCGGGCCGGCGCATGCGCAAGGAACGATCCCGGATCGATCGTCCACAGCCGCTCGTCTATGCGCGCAAGCGTGTCTTCATCCGGGCAGTAGATCAGCACCGGCGGCGAAAGCCGCCCCCGCCGCAGCAGAAGCCGGCAAATGCCCTCCACGCGGTCCGGCTCATCCAGCCGGTGAAAGAGCACCTCCGTCATCGCCGGCGCCATCCGAGCCACGCAGCGGCCAGGCTTCCCAGGCCTACGGCGGCCGCGAATGTGCGTGCGGTGTGCGGATGCGGCGTGTGGAACGCGACCAGCGCCGTTCCTCCCGCCATCGCCAACCACAGCATCCAGCGCCGCGTGGCTTCGGGATCCTTGAGTTCAGGGATGAGCCGCGTTCCCGCCCAAGCGCACGCCCAGCCGATCGCAAAACCCACCGCGACATCGAGGGGCCAATGCGCGCCGGTGTAGACGCGCCCGATGGCGGCCAGCGCCCACAACAGCGCCGCAAGCCACGCCCAGCGGCCCCGCATCGCAAGCCAAAGCGCCCCGGCCATGGCGCCGCTGGTTGCGGCATGCCCCGACGGAAACGCATGCGCATACAGCGCCCCGCCCAGCGCATGCACGCCGTCGAGCACGGCCGCCGGCCTCGGCACTTCCAGCAGGTGCTTGAAGATCTGCACCACAAGGCCGCTTGCCACGATCGCCCCGAGGCCCACCGCACCGAGCCTCGGGCGCCATACGCCGAGCGCGGCCGCGATCGCGCCGGCGACCAGTCCGTCGCCAAGCGCTGAGATCTGGCCGAAAAAGAGGTCGGCTGCGGGCGTGTGCGCGTCGTTGATGGCGCGAAACAGCGCCACCTGCCAGTCCCAGGCTTCGCTCATGCGCATTCTTGCGCGGCCAGCAGCGTGGCTGGATCAAAGCGCCCGGTGAACACGGGATAAGCCGGCGCTTCGATCACGACATTCTCCAGGCTTCCCGAAACCCGCACCACGCCCCCTGGCATGTGCACGCGCACTGGATGCGTCTGTTCCCGGCGCACCCAGAGCGCCGCTGCCGCGGCCGCCGCCCCCGAGCCGCAGGCCAAGGTGCGTCCCACGCCGCGCTCGATGATCTCGATCCATAGGTCCTCATCGCTTTCGCCGCCGACGATCTCGAAATTGCGGCTGGGCATCTCGAGCGCGTCTTCCGGCGGCGTCTGCCACCAGACGCGGTGCGGATTGCCAAGCCGAAGATCGGTGTAGGCGGGGGTGCGCGCCTCGATCACGACCGGCCCGAGCTCGGCGCGCACGCCTGCTTGGCTGCGCCGCACTGCCACGGTGCGATCGCACAGCGCAAGGCGCACCGCGCCTTTGCCGAGCTGTTCCATCAGCCACCATCCTGCGCAGCGCACGCCGTTGCCGCAGTTTTGCGCGGTGGAGCCGTCGGCGTTGAAGATCGTCATCGCCGCATCGGCGCCGTTGGCAGGCGCAAGCACGAGCAGCTGATCGCAGCCGATGCCGAAGCGCCGCGCGCAGATCGCGCGCGCAAGCTGGGCGTCCACCGGCGGAGGGGGCGTGCGCCCATCGCCGATCACGACGAAGTCGTTGCCCTGCGCATGCATCTTCACGAACGCGATCATCGCCGGTGCTCGACCTCGACCGTCGTCGTGATCCCGCCGCGCACGTTGAAACGCATCACGAGCTTCAAGTAGCGGGGATCGAGCACGCGCACGAGGTCGTCGGCGATGCGGTTGGCGACGGCCTCGTGGAAGTGTCCCTCGTCCCGGAAGCTCCAAATGTAGAGCTTGAGCGACTTCAGCTCCACGCACAACTTGTCCGGCACGTAGTCGATCTCGATCGTCGCGAAGTCCGGCTGGCCGGTGATCGGGCACAGGCAGGTGAACTCCGGACAATGGATGCGAATGTGGTAGTCGCGCTCCGGCTTCGGGTTGGGAAATGTCTCCAGCTCCTTCGACGGCTTCGCCTTCGGGTTGCCGAGCTTCGTGATCCCGCTCATCGTCCGAACTCCTCGATGATGCGCCGATAGATTTGAATCAATGCGGCGATGTCTTCAAGTTTGATGCGCTCGCCGATTTGGTGAATCGTATCGTTGACCGGCCCGAGTTCACAGACGGGGACGCCCGCTGCGGCGAAGAAGCGCGCATCCGAGGTGCCGCCGCCGGTATCGAGTCGTGGCGCACGCCCTGTGGTTTCTTCGGCCGCGCGCGCGACGAGCCGCACGAACGGATCATCCGCGTCGGTGGCGAAGGCCTGCGCGTGGTGCTGGATGTCGGCATGCACTTGGGGATCGTCGAGCGCGGCCTTCAGCCGCGCCTCGATCTCGGCAAAGGAAAGCGCCGGGTTGTAGCGGATGTCGATCGTGGCCGTGGCCTCGCCCGGGATCACGTTCACCGCGCCGGTGCCGGCGTTGATGTTCGTGATTTCGCAGCTTGTCGGCGGAAAGCCGGGGGCAGGTCTGCCCCAGTCGATGCGGCGCACGCGCGCGAGCACTTCGATGAGGCGATGGGCGGCGTTGTCCGCCTCTTCCGGGTAGGCCGAGTGCCCCTGTTTGCCGCGCACCTGCACGTGCACTTGCACGACGCCGCGCCGGCCGCGTCGGATCACGTCGCCCGCTTGGGTCTTCGATGAAGGTTCGCCAACCAGACAGGCGTCAGGGAGCCTCCCTTGCGCCTGCAGCCGCTCAACGATGCGCCGCGTGCCGTCGATGGATTCGCCCTCCTCGTCGGAGGTGATCGCCAGCATCAGGCCGGGAAGCGCTCCGCGCTTCGCCGCGCTTCCCACCGCGGCGATGAAGCAGGCGATCGAGGTCTTCATGTCTTGCGCGCCGCGCCCGTGGAGACAGCCACCTTCCACCACACCGGCGAATGGCGGATAAGGCCAGTGGCTTTCCGGCCCCGGCGGCACGACATCGGTATGCCCGGCAAAGGCAAGCCAACCCTCCCGCTCGCCGGGGCGGACGAAGATGCTGTTCGTGACCCCTCCGGCATCAATGCGTTCGCGGGTAAAGCCGAGCGGCGCCAGCCACTCTTCGATGAGGTCTTGGCAGCCTGCGTCTTCCGGCGTGATCGAGGGGCGGCGGATCAGCGCCTGCGCCCAACTTAGCGCCTGTGCGTTCCAGTCCATGGGCGCGAGGCTAGGGGCGTGGGCGCGTTTCGGCCATCTTGTGGATAACTTTCAGCCATCTGCGCGCAAAACCCTCGTATGCGCATGGACTTAGCGCGCGCGCCCTTGCAAGCTTTCGCATAACTCATTGTCATACAAGGAAAAATCATCACCCCTTCAAAAAACGGCTTGCGGATCAGCGGGTTGCGGCCCTGTGCACACGAGCTGTGGATAACCTTGTGGATACGGGCGTGGACAAGGCCGGCAACGGCCGTTGCGATCGGAAGTTTTCTCGGCGGGTGGGTGTATGCCCAAAACTTAGGCACGAAGGATGGCTGTCGCCGCTGTCTCGCCGCGCCTTGTGGCGTGCTCGATCGTGTCCGGGATTTCGCCGGGGTGAGGGGCGCGGGCGGCGTCCACGAAGCCTTCCGGCAGCGGCGGGCATGAGGCCGCAGGCAGAAAGGTGGCGCGCGCTTCGGAAAAGGTGCGGATGCGCCGGACTCGGATGTGCGCTTGCTGCACATCGCTCAGCATCTCCACCCAGCGCGCGATCGTTTGAGGTGTGGGGCGCGGCGTGTTGCTCGCCACCGCGGCGAGAAGCCTGGGCGGCGCGTTGAGCCCCCGCATCGCGCTGACATCCAGCCACCACACCGGCGTGCCGGCGAGCCCCACGATCGGCTCTGCGAGCGCCGGCGTGTCAGCCCACAGGTACACCGTCGTGATCGGACGAGCGCGGGGGAGAGGGCCGCCAAAGAGTTGAGCGCGCGCCTGCGGGGAGACGGCCAGCACTACATGCGGAGCCTGCCACGCGCCGCGGCGCGTGAACGCTTTGATCCTGCCTTGTTCGCGGGCGAAGCCCAGCACGCGGGTGGTCGTGAGGATGCGCCCGCCGCGGCGCGCGATGCGTGCGGCGAGCGGCTGGATCAGCGCGTCTTCGATCGCGCAGCGAAACCAGCCAAGCTTCGCCGTGCGCGCGGAGGCGAAGGCTTCTCGGATCACCGCCGCCGTCGTGGCGGCCGGCGTTTCGTCCAGCTCTGCGTTGAGCGCGGCGCGGTGCAGCGGCTCAAGCCATTCGTGCAGCATCGGTGGAGGGATGCGCGCCCGGGCCAGCCACTGTGCGGTGGACTCCTCTGGGTGGGGCGCGGTGTGGACGAGACGGAAAAGCGAGCCCATCGCGCGCAACCCGAACGCGCGCCCAAGGCTCATCGCAAGCCGCAACGCAAACAGCGGCGCATCGGCCCCAATGCGGACAAGGCGCGCCTTTCCGGGGTGGCCGACGGCCAATGTGCACCGTGCCTGCCATCCGATCTCGTGCGTCTGGCCCAGTTCTTCGATCAGCCGCAAGAAGCGGCGGTAGGCGCCAGCCACAAGGTGCATGCCGGCATCGAGCTTGATCCCGCTGGGATCATCGGCCGCGCGCAGCCTGCCGCCCAGCTTGGGTGCGGCTTCCAGCACCGCCACGCGCGCGCCCGCTTCGGCAAGCCGCCAGGCGGCCACAAGTCCGGCAAGCCCGCCGCCGACGATGATCGCGTCAAAACGCGCGCCGCCCACGCCACGCCCGCCAGGCGATCCAAACCTTTGCGATCGGCAAAAGCGGCGCCCGACGCCGCCAGACATCAAAGCCGATGCGCTCCAGCCGCGCAAGCTGCGCGCGGTAGATCGCGCCCATCGCCACGACCGGCCGCGCGGCCTCGGGATCGGCGCAGGCCAGAAGCGCCCGTGCGTCGGCGAACGCGCGCTTGGCGCGCGCGGCTTCATCGGCGAGCAGCGCCCGCATCTTGGGCGTGAGCGCGCCGGTGCGGAACGCCTCATCCGGCACTTGGTAGCCCCGGCGGCGTTCCTCGGGGATGTAGATGCGCCCGCGCGCCGCGTCTTCGGCGAGATCGCGCAAGATGTTCGTGCGCTGCAACGCCTCGCCGAGCGCAAAGGCGAGCGCATCATGCCCCTCAAGGCCGAAGACCGCGTTCGCAAGCACGCCCACTGCGCCGGCCACACAAGCGCAGTAGCGCTTGAGATCCGCTTCGGTGCGGATCGGGCGGCGGTCGATGTCCCACTGCATGCCGTCGAGCACCATCGCAAACGGCTCCGGCCGCCAGCCGAAGCGCGCCCGCGCCCAGGCAAGCTCCCGGCCGATCGGATGCCACGGCCGGCCGTCGAACACGCGCGCGATTTCTTCGCGCCAGAAGCCGAGCTTGGCGCGCGCGACCTCCGCTTCGCGCACGCGATCGGCGATGTCGTCCACCGCGCGGCAGAACGCATAAAGCGCATACATCGCCCGCCGCTTTTCGTCCGGCAAAAGCCCCATCGCGTAGCCGAACGACGAGCCCGATCGGCGCGTGATCTCTTCGCAGTAGCGCTGAGGGGTCATCGCCACGCGGCTTTGGCCACCGCCCAGCCGACCGCCAAGCGATCGCGGGCTCTCAGCCTTGCGCGGTCTTTTAGGTCGGTGCGCCGCTTGAGCTTTCCAAGCACGCGAAAGCCGCCCGCGATGGCCCCGGCGGCGAGCATGCGCAGCCACCGGGGGCGGGCGGAAAGAAGCAGCCGACCTTCGTCGAGGCGCGCGGCCGCGTAGGCGAACGCCTGTGGCCACACGACGGCAAGCTTTTCGCTTTTTGCGCCGCCCCGAATGAGCGCCTCGGGGGTGATCCCGTGCGGCTCAAGCCACGAGGCGGGCAGGTAGCAGCGCCCGCGCGCAAGGTCCTCGGCGATGTCCTGCCAGAAGTTCACAAGCTGCAGCCCCGCGCACAGCGCATCAGAGGCGGCCACGAGCCTCGGATCTTCGATTCCGGCGATGCTCAAAAGCGTGCGCCCGATCGGCGCAGCCGAATGCCGGCAGTAGAACATGAGCTCCCGTTCGCTTGCATACGCATGCGTGTCCAGATCCATGCGAAACGCAACGAGCAGCCGCGCAAGCTCCTCCACATCCAGCCGAAAGCGCCGGATCGCCTCGCCAAGCGGCGCAAACACCGGATGCGGAAGCTCTTCCGCCGCCGAGCGGCGAAGCAACACCTCCCATGCATCGAGCATTCGCTTGCGCTCCTCCGCCGGGAGCGTGCTTTCGTCGGCGATGTCGTCGGCTTGGCGGGCGAACGCATAGACGGCGGCCACCGCCTGCCGCACTTCACGCGGCAGCCACCACGCCGCGGTGGGGAAGTTTTCGTAGTGCGCGGATGCAAGCGCCACGCAATCGCGGTACATTGGCTCGGTCGCGCCAAGCGTCATCCGACGCATGGTGCGGGTGCAGCGTCGTGCGCGCAAGGAGGATCGGATGCGGGTCGTGATCATCGGCGGCGGCGTGATCGGGGCGTTGGTGGCGTGGCGGCTCAAGCGGATGGGTGCGGAGCCCGTGATCGTCGAGCGCGGCGATTGGGGAAGGGAGTCGTCGTGGGCGGGAGCCGGAATCCTCGCTCCGATCCAGCCGTGGCTGTATCCGGATGCGTTCACGGTGCTCGCCAATGCAAGCCTTGCCTTGTATCCGCGCTTCGTCGCCGAGCTGGAAGAGGCCTCAGGGATGGCGGTGGAGTGGCGCACGACGGGGATGCTCGTGCCGTTCTTTCCCGGGGATGCGGACGAAGCCGAGGCGGCGCTTCGCTGGAGCGCGCGCGCAGGCTGGCGGGCGGTGCGTTTGAGCGCGCACGAGGCGCGCGCGGAAGTGCCGCATCTGGCGGCCGATCTGATGCACGCGGTGCTCTGGCCCGAGGTGGGGCAGGTGCGCAACCCTCGGCTTCTGGCCGCAGCCAAGAAGGCGCTGCTGCGCTTGGGCGTGGTCGTGCACGAGCACACCGAGGCGGTGGCGCTGCTGCGCCAAGGCGATGCCGTGCGCGGCGTGCGCACAAGCGATGGGGAGATCGCGGCCGATGCGGTGGTGTTGGCTGCGGGCGCCTGGAGCGGGGAGCTCGCCCAGCGGTGGGGGTTGAGGCTTGAGGTGGAGCCGGTCAAGGGCGAGATCGTGCTTTTGCACGGCAAGCCCGATGATCTTCGCCGCATCGTGAAGCATGCCGATGTCTACGCGGTGCCGCGCAAGGATGGGCGGATCTTGATCGGCGCGACGATGCAGAGGGTTGGGTTCGATCGGCGCACCACCGAGGAAGCGCGCCGCGCGCTGCTTGCCGCAGTGCGCCGGGTGTTGCCGGGGCTTCTGACGCTGCCGATCGAACGCCAGTGGACCGGCTTTCGCCCCGGCTCGCCGGATGGGCTGCCCTACATCGGGCCGGTGGAGGATCATCCGGGGCTGTGGGTGGCGACGGGCCACTACCGCAACGGGGTGTTGCTTGCGCCGATCACGGCGGAGGTTCTCGCGCGCTGGATCCTGGGCGAGCCGCCCGAGATCCCGATGGCCGCGTTCTCTCCGATGCGCACGCCGATGGTTTCTTCCACGATCGGCTATCCCGAGGAGCGGTTGGAGTAGCGGGCCGCGCGCCGTAGGCTTGGCACGCGAAGGAGGAAAGCATGCCGGCCTATCGTTCGTGGACGACGACGAAGGGACGCAACATGGCGGGCGCGCGCGCGCTGTGGCGCGCCACTGGCCACCGCGAGGACGACTGGGACAAGCCGATCATCGCGATCGCGAACTCGTTCACGGAGTTCGTGCCCGGGCATGTGCACTTGCGCGACATTGGGCGGATCGTCGCCGAGGCGGTGCGCGCCGCTGGCGGCGTGCCGAAGGAGTTTCACACGATTGCGATCGACGACGGCATCGCGATGGGGCACGAGGGGATGCTGTATTCGCTACCCAGCCGCGATCTGATCGCCGATTCGGTCGAGTACATGGTCAATGCGCACTGTGCGGATGCGATCGTGTTCATCTCGAACTGCGACAAGATCACGCCTGGGATGCTGATGGCCGCGATGCGGCTCAACATCCCGGCGATCTTCGTCTCCGGCGGGCCGATGGAGGCGGGCAAGGCGACCATCGACGGCGAGGAGCGGAAGTTCGATCTGATCGATGCCATGATCGTCGCCGGGGACGACCGGGTGGACGACGCCACGGTGGCCGCCGTGGAGCGCGCCGCCTGCCCGACCTGCGG
>CAZTLD010000007.1:0-5661 GCA_964614395.1 uncultured Zetaproteobacteria bacterium | reverse complement strand
CAACATCCCGGCGATCTTCGTCTCCGGCGGGCCGATGGAGGCTGGGCGTGTGCGCATCCGCGGCAAGGAGCTCGCGCTCGATCTCGTGGATGCGATGGTGATGGCGGCCGATGCGCATTATTCGGACGAGGAGATCGCCGCCATCGAGCAGATGGCCTGCCCCACCTGCGGCTCGTGCTCCGGCATGTTCACCGCGAACTCGATGAACTGCTTGGTCGAGGCGCTGGGGCTTGGGCTTCCGGGGAACGGATCGCTTGTCGCCACGCACGCCTGGCGCAAGCGGCTGTTTGAGGAGGCGGGAAGGCGCATCGTGGAGCTCGCTCGCCGCTGGTACGAAGAGGACGACGCCAGCGTGCTGCCGCGCTCGATCGCGACGAAGAAGGCGTTTGAGAACGCGATGACGCTGGATATCGCGATGGGCGGAAGCACGAACACGGTGCTGCATTTGCTTGCGATCGCGCAGGAAGCGGGCGTGGACTTCACGCTCGATGACATCGATCGGCTTTCGCGCCGCGTGCCCACGCTGTGCAAGGTGGCGCCTTCCAGCCACTACCACATGGAGGACGTGCATCGCGCAGGCGGTGTGTTCGGGATCCTGGCCGAGTTGGACCGCGCAGGCCTCATCCACCGCGACGTGCCGACCGTGCACGCCCCCACGTTGGGCGAGGCGATCGCGCGCTGGGATGTGATGCGCGAACACAACGAAGAGGCAAGAAGGTTCTTCAGCGCCGCGCCAGGCGGCGTGCGCACGCTCAAGCCGTTTTCGCAGGCCAACACCTGGGAGCTTGATCTCGACCGCGCCCGCGGCTGCATCCGCGACGTCGCGCACGCGTATGCAGAGGACGGGGGGCTTGCAGTGCTCTACGGAAACCTCGCCGAGCGCGGCTGCGTGGTGAAGACGGCGGGGGTGGACGAGTCCATCTGGCGGTTTTCGGGTCGCGCGCGCGTGTTCGAATCGCAGGAAGAAGCGGTGGACGCGATCCTCAACGACCGCATTCAGCCCGGCGACGTCGTCGTGATCCGCTACGAAGGCCCGAAGGGCGGGCCGGGGATGCAGGAGATGCTGTATCCGACCTCGTATCTGAAATCCAAGGGGCTGGGCAAGGCGTGCGCGCTCATTACCGACGGGCGCTTCTCCGGCGGCACGAGCGGGCTTTCCATCGGGCATGTCTCGCCTGAGGCGGCCGAGGGCGGCGCGATCGCGCTGGTCGAAGAGGGCGATACGATCGAGATCGACATTCCGGCGCGGCGCATCCATCTTGCGGTGTCCGACGAGGAGCTCGCGCGCCGGCGCGCCGAGATGGAGGCGAAGGGCGAGGCCGCATGGAAGCCGCGCGCGCGCAAGCGCAAGGTCTCCAAGGCGCTGCAGGCCTATGCGCTCTTGGCGACGAGCGCCGATCGGGGCGGCGTGCGCGATCTCAGTCAGGTGCGCCCGGCGATTCAGAAATAGCCGTGTATGTGGATCTGCTGCGCCACGGGGCGCTCGTGGGCGGGGTGCGCTACCGCGGCCGCATCGACGATCCGCTCACGCCGGAAGGGCGCGCGGCGATGGAGCGCGTCTGGGCAAGGCTCCGCGACCATGTGGGGCTGATCGTCACCAGCCCCTTGCGCCGCTGCCGCGAGCCTGCCGAGGCTTGGGCGAAGGAAGCGGGCGTGCCGCTTCTCGTCGAGGATGCGATCGTGGAGCTCGCCTACGGTGACTGGGAAGGGAAGACGCCGGACGAGCTCATGCAGCAGTATCCAGATCTGTTTCCGCGTTGGCGCGCCAATCCCGAAGGCCTGCGTCCGCCGAACGGCGAATCGCCCGAGGAGATGCGCGCGCGCATCCGCGGGTGGTGGCGGCGGTTTTGCGCCGAGCATCAGGATACGGACACGCATGCGCTCATCGTTGCGCACTCGGGCACGATCCGCATGCTGATCGCGGAAGTGCTCAACGCGGGTTTCGCCACCACGCGCCGCATCGCGATGCCTTATGCGTGCTGGTCGCGCATCGGCGTGGATCGGCATGCGGCATGGCTTGAGTTTCACAACCGCGAGCCGTAAAGGCGCCGGTAGCCCTCGGGGTCGGTGAACGCGCGAATGTCCACGAACGCGCCCGACGGCTGCTCGGCGATGCGTTCCAAAAGATCCAAGACCTGCGCGGCCGCCGCCTCGGGCGAGGGAATCGCGCCGCGCGCTTTGGCCTGCTTGAGCCTTTTGAGCGCGGGGAAGGCCTCCTCGTCGTAACGGGTGCAAAGCTCGTCCATCATCGGCGTATCCACAAGCCCTGGGGCGACGGCTGCGATGTGCGTGTTGGGAAATTCGTGCGCGTAGAGCTTCGCGAGCATGTTGAGCGCCGCCTTGGAAAGCGCATAGCCGCCCCAGCCGCGGTTGCCGAGGATGGAAGCGCCGGATGAGATGAGAAGAATCTGTTGGATCGGCCGCCCCCAAGCGTGCAGTGCGTCGAGCACCGTCTTGTTCGCCCAGAGGTTGATTTCCATCACCGATTTCAGCTCGTCAAGCGAGAGATCCGTGATTGGCGCAATCCGCCCCAACACGCCCGCGTTGAGGATGACAAGCCGCAGCGACGGCACCTCGGCAAGCAACTCCGAGACCGCACGCGCCGTCGCTTCGTGATCGCGCAGATCCACGCACCGGTGGCGCACGCCGGAAAGCGGGCAGGGCCGGCGGCTGAGCGTGCGCAGCGCAAACCCGCGCGCGGCAAGCATCTTCGCGAAGCCCAGCCCCAGCCCGCTGCTCGCGCCAGTGATCAGCGCAATCGGCTTAGTCATCGCTGCGGTGCAGGCGAAGCAGTGCGCCGGCCACGCCCCAAGCGAGCAGCCCGCCGGTCATCAAAAGCCAGCCGACGGCGCTTATGCCCATCGCCAACGCGCCGGTGCTGTGCGCATGCCGCGCCCACGCAAACGCCGCCACAACCCACACAAGCCCGATCCACGCGCTGTGTTTGCCGACCTTCGCTTGCCTTTCGAGGTTGCGCCGGGCGCGGGCGATGCGCCGCTCGGCGCAGCGGCGGCAGTGGGCGCCTTGCGCGATTTCTGCGCCGCAATCGGCACATTTCGCCATCGGGCCTCCTTCAACGAAAAAAGGGGCGGAAAACCGAAGTTTTCCGCCCCAAGCCTTGGATGCAAGCGCGCTTACGGACGCTTCGGCGCGCGCGGATTGCCCGGCGTCACTTCCGGCGCCTGCGTCAGATACGCCGCGATGTTCTTGATGTCCTCATCGGTGAGCTTTGATGCCACCTTGCGCATCATGCCCATCGGATCGTTGTCGCGGGCGTTTTCGTCCTCGGTGTGCGGCGTGCTTGCGCCGAGACGAAACGCCTCAAGCTCATGCTTGATATAGGTGTAGCGCTGGCCGTTGATCGACGGGAAGATCCGCCCTGCGGCGCGGCCGTTGTAGCCGTGGCAGCTCTTGCACGCCGGGATGCCGCGGTCCGGATCGCCGAAGTTCACGATCGCCCAGCCGCGCGAGACATCGCCGACCTCAACGCCATCCTGCTGGAGCTGATCCAGATTGGAGCCGAAAAACGGCGACTTCAGCGTGTGCACATACGCGGCCACATCGCGCCGCTCCTGCGGCGTGAGGGCCTTGGCGATGTCGTTCATCTGAAACGCCGTGTTGTCCGAGCGCTTGTCCGTCGCGAAGTCGGTGAGCTGCTTGAGGATGTAGGTGCTCGTCTGGTTGGCCAGGCGCGGCGCCCCCATGTCGTCCGAGCCAAGCCCGTCCACGCCGTGGCAGCTCTGGCACGCGGGCACCTCGTCGCCCTTGCCCTCCATGAAGATCTTCCGGCCGTTGTCCGGATTGCCGATCAGCTCTTCGTTCGCTGCGGCCTGCGCGGCGAAGCCGGCCATCGCCACCGCCGCCGCCACGGCCACCCATGTATGACGCATCGTCATCGCTTCCCTCCCCCTGGCGCTAGTTTTGATTCTTCTTCTTGGCGCTGTGATACATCAGAAACGCGATGCCATAGGCCACGATGATGATCACCGCGTACATCTTCAGGATCGTCGGCGTCTGGAACATCACGGATTTTTCCAAGAACTCGGCAACCATGGCCACCTCCCTAGTGCGTATTCCCGCCCCAACCTTACGCGATTTTCATCTTCGTGCAACCCCCTCGTCATCTTCAACGGCGGCCAGCATCGCCGCCACGGTGCGAAACGAACCGCAGACGAGGATCTTGGCGCCGGGATTTCGGCCCAGATACGCCTGCACGCGCGGTGGTGCGTGCTCCGGGTTTCGGCTGGTTTCCACGCGCCGAGCGATGCGCCGAAGTACCTCGGCGATCGGTGCGGGATCGCGGTCGGCGCGGGTGTAGACGAATGCGGCATCAAGCGGCGCAGCACTAGCGAGCGCCTTCGCCAGCGCCTGCGCGGCGTGCGCGTTGTGCGCGGGATCCAGCCACAGCTCCGTCCCCTTGTAAAAGATGCGCATGCACCTTCCCGGCACGCGCGTGCGCGCGATCGCCCGATGCGCGGCGGCAGGCCGATCGGGAATGCGGCCAAGGGCGCGCAGGCGCTCTACTGCCGCCCACGCAAGGCCCGCATTGAGCCGTTGGAACGCGCCCCGCGCGGCAAGCGGGCCGCGCCAGCGGCGGGCGAACGCAAGCCCATGCGCGAACGCGCGCAGCACGCGCCGCACGCTCGGCTCTTGCGGCGCGGAAAGGCACACCGCGCAGCCCCGCATCGCGTAGGCCTTCTCGCGCGCGATCGCGGAAAGCGACTCGCCAAGCCAGTCCTGATGATCCAGCGCAATCGGCGTGATCAGGCACATATCGGCGGGCACGGCGGTCGTGGCGTCAAGCCGTCCGCCCACGCCCGCCTCCAAGATCTCCACATCCACGCGCGCCTTGGAAAAGCAGACAAGCGCGATCGCGGTGGCGGCCTCAAACCAGCTTGCGCGATAGCGCTCCGCATAGGGGCGCACGCGCGCTGCGGCCAGCCGCAGCAGCCGATCCGGCACTTCGCGCCCCTGAATCCGAATGCGCTCGTGAAAGCGCAGGATGTGCGGCGAGGTGTACAGACCCACCTTGAGGCCTGTCGCGCGCAGCGCCTCGGCAAGAAACCATGCCGTGGATCCCTTGCCGTTCGTGCCGACCACGCGCACGCGGATCTTCGGCGTGCGCAGTGAAAGGTGCCGGAGGATCGCATGCATGCGCGCATGCCCCGGCCGGTAATCGCGATCCGCGCGCGGATCGCCGAGCCGATCCAGCCAGTCTTCAGGCGGCGGCGGCAGAGCCTGCAAGCAGCCGGAAGACGGACGCGATGTAGCCGCGCAGCTCATGGCGCGGCACCACATCGTCGATCAGCCCGTGCTCGAGCAGAAACTCGGCGCGCTGGAAGCCCTCCGGCAGCTCCTGGCGCACCGTTTCCTTGATCACGCGCGGGCCGGCAAAGCCGATGAGCGCGCCGGGCTCGGCGATCACGACATCGCCCAGCCATGCGATCGAGGCCGACACGCCCCCCATCGTCGGATCGGTGAGCAGCGAGATGAACGGAATGCGCGCCTCGTGCAGCCGGCGGGCGGCATCGGCGGTCTTCGCCATTTGCATCAGCGAAAGGATCCCCTCCTGCATCCGCGCCCCGCCCGAGGCGGCCACGAGCAGAAACCCTGCGCGCTTTTCCATCGCGCGCTCGATCGCGCGTACGATCTTTTCGCCCG
>CAZTLD010000006.1:0-17495 GCA_964614395.1 uncultured Zetaproteobacteria bacterium | reverse complement strand
CAGCGCGAGAGGGCTGAGCGCACGCTCAAGGATGCGCGCAAGCGCGTCGCGGACGCCCGGCGCCAGTTGGAGCAGCAAAGGCTAGAGCAGGCGCGCGCCGAGCATCGGCTGACGGTCGCCGAAGAGGCGCTTCGGCAGGCGCAAGAAGCGCATGCCTCCGTGGCCCAAGAGCTTGAGGCGCTGGCTGCCCAAGCGGAACACGACATCGCCCCTGAGGAAGAGGCGCGCAAAGCCGCCGAGGCGGAGCTTGAGCAGGCCAGCGCGCGCTTGGCCGAGGCCCAGCAAAGGCACAGGGCGTGCTTGAGCGCGCTGCACCAACGGGAAGGGGAGCTTGCCCGGGCGCGGGAAAGGCTGGAGGCGTTGGCTAGGCGCACAGAGGAAATCCGCAAGGACATGGAAAGGGAGCGCCAATGGCGCGCCGAGCTGGAAGAGAAGCTTGCCCGCTGCCAGCAGCGGCAAAAGCGAGCGGAAGCCGAAATCCCCACCTATAAGGAGGCACTGGCCGCCCAGCGCGAGCAGCAAAAGGCCTGCGAAGCCCGGCTTGCTGAGCTGCGGCGCAGGGAAGCAGAGCTGGAGCGCGAGCGCCGCCAAGCGCTCAACGCGCTGCATGCGCTGCGTCGGGCTCTGGAGGCGGAGCAGATGCAGCGGGCCAAGGAAGAGGCGGATCTCGAGCACCTTGCGCGCGAACACGCAAGCCTGCTCGAAGAGTGCCGCGCGCACTTCGGCTGCGCGCCGGAGGAGCTTCGGGCGGACGCCTCCATCCCTCCCGAGCAGGCCGAGGCCAGGCTTCAGGCGCTTGCGGCGCGGCTTGAGCGCTTCGGCCCGGTGAACCTCTTGGCGATCGAAGAATACGAGCAGGCCAAGGAGGAAGAGGCCTTTTTGCTGAGCCAGCTTGAGGATTTGGAAAAAGGGCTTGCCTCGGTGCGGCGCACGATCCGCGAAATCGAGCGCACGGCGCGGGAGCGGCTTGTGGAGACCTTCACGCAGGCCGATGCCCACTTTCGGGAGCTCTTTCCCAAGCTGTTTGGCGGTGGGCGCGCCCAACTGCGCTGGGTGGGCGAGGATCCGTTGACCGCCGGCATCGCGATCCACGCGCAGCCTCCCGGCAAGCGGCTGCAGGAGCTGGGGCTGCTTTCTGGCGGCGAGAAGGCGCTTACCGCGTGCGCGCTGATCTTTGCACTGTTTTTGATCCGGCCGGCGCCATTTTGCGTGCTCGACGAGGTGGACGCGCCGCTGGACGATGTGAATGTGGCCCGCTTTGCCGCGCTCGTGCGCGAGATGGCGGAGGATGTGCAGTTTCTCGTGATCACGCACAACAAGACCACGATGCAGCACGCGGACCGCTTGATCGGCATTTCCATGCCGGAGCCGGGGGTCTCGCGCGTGCTTTCGGTGAGCCTCGAGGAGGCCCAGGCGCTGGTCGCCTAGCGGATTCGCTGCCAGCCGGAGGCGCGCCAGCGCAGGATTTCGGAAGGCTTGCCGGTTCCCGGCTCGGATGCGTCCACCGCATCCAGCCAGCGGTGCCAGCGCCAGCGCAGCCGCATGCTGGGGGCGATCGGAGGCTGGCCCTTGCGGTTGAGGCTCGTGGACACAAGCCAGCCGCCCGCAAGCCGGCACAGATAGCGCACATGCTCGGCTGCGTCCACCCGCAGCGCGATCCCGCCCCGATGCGCCAACGCCGCGACCCAGCCCGTGCGCTTGGCGGGAAGCACGAGCGTCGTGCGCCCGGGCCAGCAGCTACGGATCTGCGCGCGCGCATCGCGCGGCAGCCAAGCCACGAGCCGCAGCGCGTGCTTGGGCGTTGCGGCCAGCACCACGAACGGCCCGCGCCGCCCTTTGATGCGCTGGATCTTCTTGAGCGCCGAGGGCTTGTCCGGACGCGCGGCCAGCCCCGGAAGCGTCGAGGTCCAATGCGCGATCACGCCGCCTGCGTTCAATCGGCGGGCAAGCGCCAGCAAGCGCAACCGCCGCCTAGCCGTGGAGGACGCGAGCTGCCTCCTCTTGACGCAGCGCGCGCAGCCGCGCGGCAAGCTCTTCGTCGTGCACGGCGAGGATCTGCGCCGCCAAAAGCGCCGCATTGCGCGCGGCGTTGATCCCGACGCAGGCGACTGGCACCCCAGGCGGCATCATCACCGTGGACAGCAGCGCATCCTGGCCGTTCAAGGGCCCTGCGGCGATCGGAAGCCCGATCACCGGCCGCAAGGTGTGCGCGGCGACGAAGCCGGCCAGATGTGCGGCCATCCCGGCTGCGCAGATGAAGACCTTGCAGCCCTTGGCTTCCGCGTCCTTGACCGCCTGGATCGTCGCCTCGGGCGTGCGGTGCGCGGAGCGAACGCGCGTTTGGTAGCGCACGCCTAGCTCATCCAGCGCGGCCTCGGCCTTGGCGACGATCTCCGCATCGGAGCGGCTGCCCATCAAAATCAGCACATCCATCTCATCTCTCCTTCGCGATCGCGCGCCAGCCGATGTCGCGCCGGTAGAAGCCGCCGGGCCAATCGAGCCTTTCCAGCGCGCGATAGGCGCGCGCCTGCGCGTCCGCGATCGTATCGCCGAGCGCGGTGACACCCAGCACCCGGCCGCCCGCGTTGACGAGCTCGCCTTTTTCGTTGCGCGCGGTGCCCGCATGGAACACGATCGCGCCTTCCTTTTCCACCGCCTCCAAGCCGCGGATCGGTTGGCCTTTCTCGAAGGCCTGCGGATACCCGCGCGAGGCGACGACGACGCACAGCGCCGCCTGCGGCGACCAGGAAAGCGTGGTGCGCGCATCCAGCGCCTCGTGGGCGAGCGCGTGCAGGATTTCGCCTGCGTCGTCCTGCCAGCGCGCCATCAGCGGCTGGCACTCCGGATCGCCGAAGCGCACGTTGAACTCCAGCACCTTCGGCCCTTCGTCGGTGAGCATCACGCCGGCATACAGCACGCCCGAAAACGGCGCGCCGTGCGCGCGCATCTGCTCCACGATCGGACGGGCGATGCGATGGATCCCCGCATCCAACGCCGCGTCGTCCACGAATGGCGTGGGCGAATACGCCCCCATCCCGCCGGTGTTCGGGCCGCGGTCGCCGTCCAGAAGGCGCTTGTGGTCCTGGCTGGGGGCAAGCGGCACGATCGTCTCGCCCGAGACGAAAAACAAAAGCGAGGCCTCCTCGCCTACCAGGCGCTCTTCGATCACGATTTCCTTGCCCGCCTCGCCGAAGCGCCCTTCTTCGAGCATCGCGCGCGCGGCGGCCTCCGCTTCCGCCGCCGTTTCGGCGACCACCACGCCCTTGCCGGCGGCCAGCCCCGAGGCCTTCACGACGACCGGCGCGCCGAATGCGGCGATCGCGTCCTTGGCCTCGGCCAGCGTGCGGCAGGTGCGAAAACGGGCGGTCGGCACGCCTGCCTCGTGCATCATCCGCTTCGCGAACGCCTTGCTGCCTTCAAGCTGCGCTGCGCGTTGCGAGGGGCCGACCACCGCGATGCCTTCCGCGCGCAGCCGATCGGCCAGGCCCGCCACGAGCGGCGCTTCCGGCCCGACGACGACGAAGTCCGGCCTTTCGTGGCGCGCGAGCGCCACGAGGCCATCGAGATCGGATACCGGCACGTTCACGCAGCGCGCATCGCGCGCGATCCCTGCGTTGCCCGGTGCGCAGATCACCTCGCGCACCGAGGGCGAGCGCTTGAGCTTCCAGCACAACGCGTGCTCCCGCCCGCCTGAGCCGACGACGAGTGCCTTCATGTCTCCTCCTTGATGCGGTAGCGCGCAAACGCGCGGATGCCGCAAACGATCATCCACGCGCCCAGCGCCATGTTCAGCGCAAGATACGCCCAAAGCCTATCGGCCAGCGCCTCCCGATCCGCGGCGATCTCGGGAAGGGTGAGCCGCGCATAGGTGAAGAACGCGCCATAGATCAGCGCATTGGCCGCCGCAACGAATCCCAGCGCGCGCCGCGCTTGAGGATCGACGCCGCGCGCCAGCGCCATCCACACCGCAACGGTCAGCGCGACCCCCGCGGAAAAGATCCCCACCTGCATCCACGCCAAGATGCCGGCAAGGATCAAAAGCGCCGCCGCCCACTGCGGGATCGCGCGCACATTCATCCGCGATGCCCCTCGCCAGCCACTCGCGCCTCGTGCGCCAAAAGCGCCGCCTTCCATAGGCTGCCGGCGGAAAAGCCGCCCGGGGCGCGCGTGCCCACCACGCGGTGGCACGGCACGAGCACCGGCAGCCGATTGGCGGCGAGCATCCTTCCCGCCGCGCGGGGACTCGTGCCCAGCGAGCGCGCAAGCGCGGCGTAAGTCGTCGTTTGTCCGAAACGGATCCGCGCCAACGCTTTGCGTAGCCTCGCATCCCATGCGTTGCGCGGCGGGGCAAGCGAAGGCAAGGGGCGAGTTTCTCCCGCCAAATACCCCTCAAGCCACCGGCGCACCGGATCATCCGGCTCGGCGGAGGCCCCGCGCTTTGCGCCCAGCGCCACTTGGGCCACCGAGCCTCGTTGCCATCGCCAGCTGATTTCCCCTCCCAGAAACGGCATCCAGCGCCAGCCTTCCATGTTCGTGAGTTTACAGTTTCTGGGCGATCCGTAAAATAACAGTATGAGCTTGGACAAGCTGTATCTGCGCACCTACGGCTGCCAGATGAACGAATACGATTCCGCGCGCATGGCCGATTTGCTGCGCGAAGCCTTCGGCATGCGGCTGGTGCGCGATCCGGAAGACGCCGATGTGATTCTCATCAACACCTGTTCGGTGCGCGAAAAGGCCGAGCACAAGGTCTACTCGGAGCTCGGGCGCTACAAGCACCTCAAGCGGCGCCGTCCGCACCTTGTGATCGGCGTCGGCGGATGCGTGGCGCAGCAGGAGGGCGAGCGGATCGTGCAGCGCGCGCCTTATGTGGATCTCGTCTTCGGCCCGCAGAGCTACCACAAGCTTCCGGAGATGATCGCGAAAGTGCGCCGGGAGCGCGCGCCGCAGGTGGTGCTGGAAGCGGGCGAGATCGAAAAGTTCGATCACCTGCCGAAGCCTCGGGCCGCCGAGGTCACCGCGTATGTGACGATCATGGAGGGGTGCGACAAGTTCTGCACCTTCTGCGTCGTTCCGTTCACGCGCGGGCCTGAGGTCTCCCGGCCGGCTGCGGATGTGTTGGCCGAGTGCCGGCGGATGGTGGAGGCAGGCGCCAAAGAGATCATGCTGCTCGGGCAGAACGTGAACGGCTGGCGCGGCGAGGGTCCGGACGGAGAGCCGTGGGATTTCGCCACCCTTTTGTATGCGGTGGCGGAGATTCCAGGGCTCAAGCGGCTGCGCTTCACGACCAGCCATCCGATCGAGGTGACGGAGGGGCTGGCGCAGGCGTTCGCCGAGATCCCGAACCTGATGCCGTATCTGCACCTGCCGGTGCAGTCCGGCTCCGATCGGATTCTGAAGGCGATGCACCGGGGGCATACGCGCGCCGAGTATCTTGAGATCATCGCGATGCTGCGCGAATACCGGCCGGATCTTGCGATTTCCACGGACTTCATCGTCGGCTTCCCTGGCGAGCGCGACGAGGACTTCGCCGATACGCTTTCGCTCGTGGAAGAGGTGCGCTTTGATTCCGCGTATTGCTTCAAGTATTCCCCGCGCCCCGGCACACCCGCCGCGGAGCTTGCCGATGATGTGCCGGCCAAGGTCAAGGACGAGAGGCTGCAAGCACTTTTGGATCTCACAGCGCGTATCGCGCGGGAGAAGCTGAGCGCGAAGGTGGGGCGCGTGGAAGAGGTGCTGTTCGAAAAGCCCGGCAAGCGCCCCGGCGATCTCGAGGGCCGCACGCCGGACTTCAAGATCGTACATGCGAAGGCGCCGGCGCGGCTGATCGGCGAGATCGTGCCGGTGCGCATCACCGAGGCCTATGCCCAGTCGCTGCGGGGGGAAGTGGTCGTCCGTGAGCATGTCGCCTGAGCCGATGATCCTCAGCATTGAGCCGACGCGTCCCGGGGTTTTGCAGATCGCCTGCGGCGCTGGCAACCGCTTCTTGCAGCGGGTGGAGCAGGCGTTCGGCGTGCGTTTCTTCGGCCCGCCGGGGGACTGGCGCATCGAGGGCGCGCGCGCCGAGGCTGCAGCCGACGCGATGCGCGCGCTGATCGACCGCGCGGAAAGGGGCGAGCCGCTCGATGAGATCGAAGTGGAAAGCGTGATCAAGACCTTCCGCGAGCCGCTGGAAGCGGAGGAGTCGGCGAAGGAGGTGGTGCTGCGCGCCGGGCGCAAGCGCATCCGCGGCAAGACGCCGATGCAGCGCCGGTATCTCGAGGCGCTGGTGCGCTCGGAGCTGACGATCGCGGTAGGGCCTGCGGGGAGCGGCAAGACCTACTTGGCCGTGGCGGCTGGCGTGGCCGCGCTGCAAACGCATGCGGTGGAGCGGCTGGTGCTCACGCGGCCGGCGGTGGAGGCGGGCGAACGGCTCGGGTTTCTGCCCGGCGATCTGCAGCAGAAGATCGATCCGTATCTGCGCCCGCTGTTTGACGCGCTGGCCGACATGCTCGGCGTGCAGAAGATGCAGGCGCTCATCGAGGCCGGCCGCATTGAGATTGCGCCGCTTGCCTACATGCGCGGGCGCACGCTGAGCGATGCGTTCATCATCTTGGATGAGGCGCAGAACACGACGCGCGAGCAGATGAAGATGTTCCTGACGCGCTTGGGCTTTGGCTCGCGGATGGCCGTGGCCGGCGATGTCACGCAGATTGACCTCGAGAACCACCGGGCCAGTGGCTTGCTGCACGTGCTCAAGGTGCTGGATGGGGTTGAGGGTGTCTCCATCGTTCGCCTTGGGCGCGCCGATGTGGTGCGGCATCCGCTCGTAGAGCGGATCGTCGAGGCCTACGACCGGGACCTCGAAGAGTGATCGAGGTCGTCCGCGATCCCGATGCCGAGGCTCCTGCGTTTCCCGATGCGTGGCTGATAGAGGCGGCCCAAGCCGCGTTCGCCGCCGCGCGCGTTTCGCCAAGGCCGCTGACGATTCGCGTGGCCAGCGATGCGACGGTGAAGGCCCTCAACGCTCGCTTCCGCGGTGTGGACAAGCCCACCGATGTGCTCTCCTTTCCGATGGAGGAGCCCGACTATCTCGGCGATGTCGCCTTGGGCTTTCCGTTCGTCGCGCGCGAGGCGGAAAGGCTCGGCGTGCCGCTGGAAGCGCATCTCAAGCACCTCGTGATCCACGGCGTGCTGCACCTGCTCGGCTACGACCACGAAGCGGACGACGACGCCCGCCGCATGCAGGCGCTCGAGCGCGAGGCGATGCAGCGCCTGGGCCTTCCCGACCCCTACCCGGAAGGCGGCTAAATGCGCGCGGCGCTGCTGCTGAATCTGGCAGCGGGCGCGCTGATGCCTTGGGCGTTTGCCCCCTATGCGCACCGGTGGCTCGGGTGGTTGGCGCTGGCGGTGCCGGTATGGTCGCTTGTGCGCGCCGCCGCCCCCGGATGGGCGGTGGGGTTCGCGTTTGCGCTCGGTTGGTTTGGCTTCGGTGCGTGGTGGCTTGTGCCGGTGTTCAAGACCTTTGGCGGGCTTCCTGCGTGGCTGGCGTGGCTTGCGGTGGCGCTTCTTGCCGCGGCGCTGGCGCTGCCTTGGGCGGCATGGGGGTGGTTGGTCGCCCGCGGGAGCACGGCTGCGGCGCGCGCGCTGCTGGCGGTGGCAGGTGCGGTGGGGGCGGAGTGGCTGCGCGGGCATCTGTTCACGGGGCTTCCGTGGACGCCGCTTGCGGCATTGGCCTTGGACACGCCGGCGGCGGCGTGGGCCTCGGTGATAGGTGGGCACGGCCTTGCCTGCTGGCCGATGGCGGTGGCTGCAGGATTGGCGCTCGCGGCGGAAAGCGTGCGCACCTCCCGCTGGCGGCTGTTGGAGCCGGCGGCGTGGGTTTGGGGCTTTGCGGCGCTGCTTGCGGTGATGCCTCTCCCCGACTGGACCAAGCCCGCTGGCGAATCGGTCCGCGTGCGGCTCGTGCAGCCGAGCATCCCGGAGGAGGAGAAGTGGCGGCCGGAGCGGTTCGCACGCCAGTGGCAGACCTTGATTCGGCTCTCTGAAGGGGAGAGGGCGGCGCTTGTCGTGTGGCCGGAGGCGGCGGTGCCGACGGTGTTGAGCGAACATCCGGAGTTGCTTGCCGAGTTGCGGGCGTTGGCTGAGCGCACGCAGGCCGATTTCGTGATCGGCTCGCTTGCCCGCCGCCGCGATGGGCGGCTGCTCAACGGCGCCTACCTCATAGACAGGCAGGTGGCCTTCGCCGGCAAGCGGCACCTCGTGCCGTTCGGCGAGTATCTGCCCTTTTGGGCGCAGGGCTGGATGCGGAAGCTGGTGCCGACGATCGGCGACTTTGCGCCGGATGCGCATGCCCAGCCGCTTCCGTGGCGGGTGCCGATCGGCGTGTTGGTCTGCTATGAGTCTTTGTTTCCGGAAGAGGCGAGAGACCGCGTGCGGCAGGGGGCGGCGGTGCTTGCGGTGCTGACGAACGATGCATGGTATGGCCGTTCGCCCGCTGCTTGGCAGCATGCCGAGGCGGCCAGGCTCAGGGCCATGGAAACGGGGCGGTATCTGATGCATGCGACGAACACGGGGGTTTCCGCGCTGATCGCGCCGGATGGGGAGATCCTCCGCGCGCTGCCCGAATGGCGTGCGGCGGCGCTGGAGGGCACGATCGTGCCGCGGCGGGGGGCTACGCCCTATCTGCGCTGGGGGGATGCGCCGGCGCTCGTGCTGGCGGGGCTTGTGGCGCTGGCGGCGTGGCGAAGGAGGCGGCATGGCTGAGGCGATGGTCGTGGGCGCGGGCGCCTGGGGCACGGCGCTTGCGTTGGTTCTTGCGCGTTCGGGCCACCAAGTGTGGCTGTGGGCAAGGCCTGAAACGGCGGCCTATGTCGAGCAACGGCGCGAAAGCCCGAAGCTTCCCGGCATTGCGCTACCCGAATCCGTGCGCCCCACCGCCGAGGTCCGGCACGCCAAGCAGGCGGCGCTGATCGTGTATGCGCTGCCTTGCGCGGCGCTTGCCCAGCGGATGCCTGCGCTGCCGCTGCCGAGCGATGCGCCGGTGGTCGTCGCCACGAAAGGGATCGATCCGGAAACAGGCCTGCGCGCCGACGAGCTGGCCCGCCGCTATGCGCCGGAATCGCCGATCGCGCTTTTGAGCGGGCCGTCGTTTGCGCGCGAGGTGGCCGAGGGCAAGCCCACCGCGATCGTGCTCGCCGCGGAAAGCCTTGCGCTTGCCCAGCAGGCGGCGGGCTTCTTCTCCGATCGCGCGTTTCGCATCTACTTCAGCGACGATCCGGCGGGCGTTGCGATCGCAGGCGCATTGAAGAACGTGATCGCGATCGCCGCCGGCGCAGCCGAAGGCCTGGGGTTGGGGCACAATGCGGTGGCGGCGTTGATCACGCGAGGGCTTGCGGAAATCGCTCGCCTGGCCGCCCAGATGGGCGCGCATGCGCACACGGTGATGGGGCTTGCGGGCCTCGGAGATCTCGTGCTCACCGCCACGGGCAAGCTTTCGCGCAACCGCCGGCTGGGGATGCTGCTCGCGCAAGGAAGCGGTTTGGCGGAGGCCGAAGCTGAGGTGGGGCTGGCCGAAGGCGTGCGCACGGCCATCGCGGCGCGAAGGCTTGCCCGGTCGTTGAAGGTGGAAGCGCCGATCATTGAGACCGTGGCCGAGGTCGTGGCCGGGAACTTGCGCGTGGCCGAGGCCGTGGAAAAGCTCCTTCAGCGCCCGGAGAAGCCGGAATGGGCGTAGAGGAGGAGCTTTTCCTGGCTGCGATGCGCAGGTTGCGCGTGCGTGCCTATGCGCGCGAAAAGCCTGAGCCCGCGCCTTCCGAAGCGCGCGCGCAAAAGAAAAAGATCGCAACACCCAAACCTTCGCCGCGGCCTTCCGCTCCCGCGCCTGCCCGCGCCGCCTCCGGCTCGGATTGGCAGGAGGCGGCGCCCGGGCGCATCGCGCGCAGCGGTGTGCCGGCCGATCGGGTGCGTGCGCTTGCGCGCGGCGATCCTGCGCCTTCAGCCACTTTGGACCTTCATGGCATGACGCGCGACGAGGCGTGGCGTGCGGTGGAGCGTTTCTTGCATGCGCAGGCGGCGGCAGGCGCGCGCGTGGTGCGCATCATCCACGGCAGAGGCCTGCACTCCGGCGGGCGCGGGGTGCTGAAGGAGGCGCTGTTTCAGTGGTTGAAAGAAGCGCCGTGGGCGGAGCTTGTGCTCGCGGCCGTAATTGAGCGCGGCTCGGGCGGCGGCGCCACGCTCGTCTTGCTGCGCCGGAGGCGCTAGAGGGTCTGGCTGGAAGCGCAAGCCCAGTGCGGGCATCATCGGCGGCTGCGCCAAGGAGGTGCGGATGAGCAAGCCGAACATTGCCTGTTATTCGCCGGGGCTGGCCGGCATTCCAGTGGCGGAGTCCGCGATCTCGTATGTGGACGGCGAGCGCGGCTACTTGGAATACCGCGGCATCAGCATCGAGGAACTGGCCGAGCACTCCACTTTCGAAGAGACCGCCTACCTGCTGATCTATGGAAAGCTTCCGACGAAAGAGGAACTGGATCGGTTCGATCAAGCGCTGCGTGAGCACCGGCGCATCAAGTTCCGCATCCGCGACATCATGAAACACTTTCCGGAAACCGCGCATCCGATGGACGCCTTGCAGGCCAATGTGGCGGTGCTCGGGATGTTCTATCCGCTGCCGCGGCTTCTTTCCGGCACCTACGACGAGGCGACGGTGTTCGACGTGTGCGTGAAAAGCATCGCGAAGATGCCGACACTGGTGGCGGCGCACGCGCGCATGCGGCACGGCGACGACCCGATACCGCCGCGCGACGATCTTCCACACGCGGCCAACTTCTACTACATGCTCACCGGGCGCGAGCCGGATCCGCTTGTGGCGCGGATTCTGGACGTGGCGCTGATCGTGCACGCCGAGCACACGATGAACGCGAGCACCTTTGCGATGCTGGTGGCGGCAAGCACCGGCGCCGATCCCTACACCTGCATCTCCGCCGCGATCGGTGCCCTTTCCGGCCCCAGGCATGGCGGCGCGAACGAGGCGGTGCTCAAGATGCTGGACGAGATCGGCTCGGTGGATCGGGTGGAGGCCTATCTAAAGGAAAAGCTTGCCAAAAAGGAAAAGATCCCGGGGCTTGGGCATCGCGTTTACAAGACGAAGGATCCGCGCGCGACGCTTTTGCAGAAGCTGTATGCCGAGCTTGCCCAGCGCGACGGCGTTGATCCGATCTACGAAATCGCGCGCAAAATCGAAGAGCTTTCGCGCGAAACGCTCGGCAAGAAGGGCGTGTATCCGAATGTGGACTTCTACTCCGGGATCGTGTATCAGCACATCGGCATCCCGCGCGATCTGTTCACGCCGATCTTCGCAATCGCGCGCGTGGCGGGGTGGCTTGCGCACTGGCGCGAGCAGCTGGGTAAAAGCCGCATTTATCGGCCCACGCAGATCTATGTGGGCGAGCACAACAAGCCTTACATCCCGATCGATAAGCGGGGCTAGCGATGGGCAAGACCCTTTTCGACAAGGTCTGGGATGCGCATGTGGTGCGCGAAAACGAGGACGGCTCGGTCTGGCTCTACATCGACCGGCATCTGGTGCACGAGGTCACAAGCCCGCAGGCCTTCGAGGGGCTGCGGCTGCACGGGCGGCGCGTCTGGCGGCCGGCGACGGTGGTCGCAACCCCCGATCACAATGTGCCCACGCTCAACCGCGAGCGCGGCATCGAGGATCCAATCTCGCGCGCGCAGGTGGAGGCGCTGGATCGCAACTGCGCCGAGTTCGGGATTTTGGAGTTTGGGCTGGACGATCCCCGGCAGGGCATCGTGCATGTGGTGGGGCCGGAAGAGGGGCTCACGCTTCCCGGCATGACGGTCGTCTGCGGCGATTCGCATACCTCCACGCACGGCGCGTTCGGCGCGATCGCCTTTGGCATCGGCACCACACAGGTGGAGCAGGTGCTCGCCACGCAATGTCTTACGATCACAAAGCCCAAGCGGATGCGCGTGCGCTTTTCCGGCGTGCTTCCTGAAGGCGTCTATGCGAAGGACATGGCGCTGTTCATGATCGCGACGATCGGCACTGCCGGCGGCACCGGTTATGCGATCGAGTATGCGGGCGAGGCGGTGGAAGCGCTGAGCATGGAAGGGCGCATGACGCTGTGCAACATGACGATCGAGGCCGGCGCGCGCTGCGGGATGGTCGCCGTGGACGAAAAGACGATCGCTTACTTGCGCGATCGCCCGTTTGCGCCGAAAGGCGAGCTTTGGGAAGCCGCGGTGGCGAGCTGGCGCGAGCTGCGCTCGGATCCGGATGCCGCCTTCGATGCCGAGCATGCGCTGGATGTGAGCGATCTCGAGCCGTTCGCCACTTGGGGCACGAGCCCTGAGATGGGCGTGCCGATCACCGGGAGCGTGCCGCGGCTTGCGGATGCGCGCGATGCGGTGCAGCGGCATGCTTGGGAGAAGGCGCTTGCGTACATGGGCCTCAAGGAAGGCATGCGCATGCAGGACATTCCGATCGACAAGGTGTTCATCGGCTCGTGCACGAACGCGCGCATCGAGGATCTGCGAGAAGCCGCGCGCATCGTGCGGGGGCGCAAGGTGGCAGGCAATGTCAAGCTTGCGATGGTCGTGCCGGGCTCGGGGCTGGTGAAGCGGCAGGCCGAGGCCGAAGGGCTGGATCGAATCTTCAAGGAAGCGGGATTTTCCTGGCGGGATCCGGGCTGCTCGATGTGCCTGGCGATGAACGCGGATCGCCTGGAGCCGGGCGAGCGTTGCGCGGCGACGAGCAACCGCAACTTCGAAGGCCGCCAAGGGCGCGGCGGCCGCACGCATCTGATGAGCCCGGCGGCGGCGGCGGCCTCGGCGATCGCCGGCCGTATCGCCGATCCGAGAGAGTTCCTGTAAGGGGGGCGCATGGAGCCGTTCATTACGCATCGCGGGATCGTGGCACCCTTGGATCGCGCGAACGTGGACACGGATGCGATCATCCCGAAGCAGTTTTTGAAGAGCATCCAGCGCACGGGCTTCGGCGACTACCTGTTCGACGAATGGCGGTATCTCGACCGCGGCGAGCCGGGAATGGATGTGACGAAGCGCCCGAAGAATCCGGATTTCGTCTTGAACAAGCCGCGCTATGCGCAGGCGACGATCCTGCTTGCGCGGGAGAACTTCGGCTGCGGCTCTTCGCGCGAGCATGCGGTGTGGGCGCTTATGGACTACGGCTTTCGCGTGATCGTGGCGCCGAGCTTCGCGGACATTTTCTACAACAACGCGATCAACAACGGCCTTTTGCCGGCCGTCGTGGACGAGGCGATCGTCGATCGCTGGTTCCGCGAATGCGAAGCGCAGGAAGGCTGGTGGCTTGAGGTGAACCTGCCGGAGCAGACGATCACCACGCCTGCGGGCGAGGTCGTGCGGTTCCCGATCGATCCGTTCCACAAGCGCTGCCTGATGGAAGGCCTGGATCCGATCGGGATCATCCTGCGGCACGCCGATGAGATCCGCGCCTACGAAAGGCGGCGCATGCAGGAAGCGCCTTGGCTTTTCCAAGATCTGCTGAATAGGGCTTGAACGCGCGCGCATCACGCACCTATACAAATAAAGCCTTGGCTTTCCGCCAGGCAAAATCCAGCAAGAAGGGGGTGTGATGGCGCGCAAGAAGGTGAAGATCGCGATCGTTGGTGTCGGCAACTGCGCAAGCTCGCTGATCCAAGGCATCTACTACTATGGCCCGGAGAAGAAGAACGATGCGATTGGGCTGATGCACTGGGAGATCGGCGGCTACGCACCCCACGATCTGGAGGTCGTCGCGGCGTTTGATATTGACAAGCGCAAGGTGGGGCGGGATGTCGCCGAGGCGATCTTCGCCAAGCCCAACTGCACGACGGTCTTTTGCCCCGATGTCCCGAAGACCGGCGTGAAGGTGCAGATGGGCAAGGTGCTCGACGGCTTCTCCGAGCACATGCGCGACTATCCGGAGGATCACACCTTCGTGCTGGCCGATGCGCCGGAGCCGACGCAAGAGGATGTCGTGCGCATCCTCAAGGAGTCCGGCGCGGAGATCGTCGTGAACTACCTGCCGGTGGGCAGCGAAGAGGCGACGCGCTGGTATGCCGAGGCGGCGCTGAAAGCAGGATGCGGCTTCGTGAACTGCATTCCGGTGTTCATCGCCTCGGATCCGGCTTGGGCGCGCCGGTTTGAGGAGGCGGGCCTGCCGATCGTCGGCGACGACATCAAGGCGCAGGTGGGCGCGACGATCACGCACCGGACGCTGGCCGATCTGTTCAAGAAGCGGGGTGTGCCGGTGGATCGCACCTATCAGCTCAACACCGGCGGCAACACCGACTTCTTGAACATGCTCAACCGCGCGCGGCTGAAGTCGAAGAAGGAGTCGAAGACCGAGGCGGTGCAGGCGGTGCTGCCGCATCGGCTCGACTGGGAGAACATCCACGTCGGCCCGAGCGACTATGTGCCGTTCCAGAAGGACAACAAGGTCGCGTTCATCCGCATGGAGGGCCGGCTGTTCGGCGATGTGCCGATGCACTTGGAGCTGAGGCTGTCGGTGGAAGACTCGCCGAACTCGGCGGGTGTCGCGGTGGACGCGATCCGCTGCTGCAAGCTCGCGATGGATCGGGGCATTGCGGGCGTGCTCGAAGGGCCGAGCGCGTTCTTCATGAAGCATCCGCCGGTGCAATACCCGGATGATGTGGCCTGGCGCAAGACCGAGGCCTTCATCCGCGGCGATGCGCCGGCGAACGTGAACGGCGAGGTCAGCGAAGCGGCCAATGCCTGATGCGTTGATTCTCGCCGCAGGCCGCGGCGACCGGATGCGGGATCAGGGGCTCATCAAGCCCCTGGTTCCGTTTTTGGGGGTGCCGTTGCTTGAGCGGGCGATGACGGTGCTGGCGCGCATCGGCGTGCGCCGCATCGTCGTGGCCACCGGTTGGCAGGCCGAGGCCGTCTCCGAGGCTGCGCGCCGCTATGGGGCTCGGCTCGGCGTGGAAGTGGAGCCCGTCTATGCGCCGGACTGGGAGCGCGGCAACGGCGCCTCGGCCGCCGCCGCGGCCGGAAGGTTCGACCGGCCGTTTTTGCTCGTGATGTGCGACCACCTGTTTGAACCGGAGATGCTCGCCAAGCTGGCCGAGCAGACTCCGCCGGCGCGCGGCTTGGTGCTTGCGGTGGATCGCAACCTTTCCCATCCGCTCGTGGATTGGGACGATGTCACCTGCGTGCGCGTTGAAGGCGCGGCGATACGCGCCATCGGCAAGGGTCTCCCCAACCCGGACGGTTTCGATACCGGCGCTTTCCTGCTCACGCCGGAGGCGTTGGCGCGCTTGAAGGAAGAGCGCATCGCCTCGATGACCGAACTCGTGCGGCGCTTGGCCGAGGAAGGTCGGGCGCAGGCGTGGGATGCCAGCGGCTACTTCTGGGCGGATCTGGATCGCCCCGATCTTTTGCAGCGGGCGGAAGCGCTTTGGCTGGCGAAAATCGCGGGCAAGGCGCACGACGGCCCCGTCTCCCGGCGTCTGAACCGCCCCATATCCGTTCGGCTTTCGCGCTGGTTCATCCGCCATCGCATCCGGCCGATGCAGATCACGTGGCTTGCGTTTGCGATGAGCGTGGTTGCGGCGCTTTTCGTCGCGATGCCGTCGTGGTGGGCGATCGCGTTCGGGGGGATCTTGGCGCAGCTTGCCAGCATCGTGGACGGCTGCGACGGGGAAGTGGCGCGCGCCACCTATCAGGAGTCGGACTACGGCGGCTGGGTGGATGCGGTGCTCGATCGCTACGCCGATGCGCTGCTGCTTGGCGCGATGTGCTGGCATGCGCTGGTGCACGAAATGGCCGGGATGAGCGCTGTCGCGGCGGGGCTTGCGGCGCTCTCCGGCGCTCTGATCAACAGCTACACCGCAGACAAATACGACGGCTGGATGCGAAAGCATCAAAAGGCCTACCGCTTCCGCCTGGGGCGGGACGTGCGCGTGTTTGCCTTTTTCCTCGCCTGCCTGTTGGATGCGCCGATGGCGCTTCTGGTGCTGACGGCGGCGGTGATGCATCTGGAGAACCTGCGCCGGCTTTGGGTCGTCGGGCGGTGAGCGTGCGCGAGGGGATCAAGGCGCGCCTTGAGGCGGCGCTTAGGCCCTTGGTGCGCAGGCTGCACGCATGGGGGATAAGGCCCAACCATCTTACGGTCGCAGGAGGCCTTGCGGCGGCGGCAAGCGGGCTGTTGGCGGCGCGCGGGCATTTCACGTCCGCTGGCGTCTTGTTCCTGCTCGGATCGGCCGTGGACGCGCTCGATGGGGCGCTTGCGCGCGGGCACGATGGCGCCACGCGCTTCGGCGCCGTGCTGGACGCCACTTGGGATCGGATCGGCGAAGGTGCGGTGTGGATTGGGCTCGTGTTCTGGTTCGCGGCCCAGCATGCGCCCGGGTGGGCCGCGATATCTGCGGCGGCGCTCCTTTTTTCGCTGCTGACGAGCTATCTGCGCGCCTGGGGCGAGCGGTTTGCGCTCGCGATGCAGCGGGATTGGCTCACGCGCCCGGAGCGCGTGCTCTGGATCGGCGCAATGCTCGTGCTCGCGCGCCCGGAATGGGCCGCAGCAGGTGTGGCCGCGCTGGCAGGCGCGGGGTTCGCGGCAAGGCTATGGCGGATGCGCCAAAGCCTTTAGCGCCGGCGTGGTTCGAGGCTGCGGCCGCCATCGTGCGGGCGCTGGTGGCGCGCTCGCGCGTGCCGGAGGATGCGGGCCATGCTGAAGACACGCTTCGCTGGCTTGAGCGGCTTCGTCCGGACGCGGACTGGGCGCTGCGGCTGGCGGCGCTCGCCCACGATCTCGACCGGGCGCTGCCGGACGATCTGCGCGTGCATCGGGAGGACTTCGCCGACTACGACGATTTCAAAGCCGCGCATGCCGCGAACTCCGCGCGGGTGCTTGCGCGGATTCTGCATGACGTGCGCGCCCCGACCGACGCGATCCGCAAGGCCACCTACTTCGTGCTGCACCACGAAACGGGCAAGCCCGACGATCCGGCGCTTTCGGCCCTCGTGGATGCCGATGCGCTTTCGTTCTACACGCACAACCTCGCTTACTACCGCGTGCGCATGGGCTATGCCGAGGCGTTGCGGCGCGCGGGATGGGGTGTGCAAAGACTCTCTCCACGGGCGCGGGCGCTGCTTGAAGCCTTTCCGTTTGCCGATCCCCATGCGCGCCGGATCGTGCGGGAAGCGCTAGACCGCGCCTGAAGCGGCTTCGGCGAAGTTTCCCCGCGCGCTACAATCGGCCGCATGGCTGCGGTTTGGACGATGTTCACGGAAACCCGGTTTCTTGAGATTCCGCTTGCCCGCTGGCTGCTCGCGATGCTGGTCGTGTTCGCCACCTTCGTTGCGCAGCGGGCGCTGACCTCGATGCTGCACGCGCTTGCCCAGCGGCTTGCCGCACGCACCGAGACAAGGCTCGACGATCTGATGCTGGAGGCGGCGGAAAAGCCCGCCGGATGGCTTGTTGTGATCGTGGGTGTGATGCTGGCCGTGCA
>CAZTLD010000005.1:0-18500 GCA_964614395.1 uncultured Zetaproteobacteria bacterium | reverse complement strand
GTCGTTCTTCGATGCGCACCCGCGCCCCGTCCGGCTTACGGCGCGCCCGCCACCGAAGCCGCACCCACCGGCAGCGGCGACCGGCGACCACGCCTTCGCCCTCCACGCGGCGTGTAAGCCTCACACCGGCATAGCGGATGTGCGCATCGGGCGGATCCGGCTGCGGAAGCGGCGCTTCATAGAGATGCCCGTCTTCGAACTCAAGCACCCGATTGCGGCTCGGCTCCACGCGCATGTGCCGAACTAGCGCCCCCGTGGCGTCGTAGCGCCACTCCTCCATGCTCGTGCCGAAGTAGTGCTGCGTGATGCGAAGGCCACGCTCCAAATCCTGAAACGAGAACACGATCCCGGCTTCGGCTGAGCCTGCCGCCGCAAGCCCCACCGCCAGCAGAAGCGCGCGCCTCATATCCCCTCGGCGAAGCGCACCCGCCCGCCTGCGAACACCGGGGTCGTGAGATACTTCTCCCCGCCGTCGGGAAAGATCATCACGATGAGAGCCTCGCGCTTTTCCTCCGCGCAGCGTCGGGCCACGCGCAGCGCCGCCGCGAACGCGCAGCCCGAGGACTGGCCGGCGAGGATTCCCTCGTAGCGCGCAAGCTCCTGCGTCCAGTGGTAGGCCTCCTCGGTGGAAATCCCGATCACCTCGTCGTGCGCGCTCGGATCGTAGATGCCGGGCTTGATGCTGCTCTCAATATGCTTGAGCCCCTCGATGCCGTGAAACGGCGAATCCGGCTCGGCGGCGACGACGCGAATCTCGGGGTTCATGCGCTTCAGATAACGGGACGTGCCGACCAGCGTGCCGGTGGTGCCGAGGCTTGCCACGAAGTGCGTGATCGCGCCCTTCGTGTCGCGCCAGATCTCCGGGCCGGTGGACTCTTCGTGCGCCTTCGGGTTCATCGGGTTGTTGTACTGATCCGGCTTGAAGTAGCGCTCCGGCGCCTCGGCGTAGATCTGCCGGCACAAGAGAATCGCGCCGTCCGAGCCCTCAAGCGGATCGGAGAAGATGAGCTCCGCGCCGAATGCGCGGCAGATGCGCTTGCGCTCGTCGGAGACGTTTCCCGGCATCACAAGCCGCACCCGGTAGCCGAGCGCTGCGCCGATCATCGCAAGCGCAATGCCGGTGTTGCCGCTGGTGGAATCCAGGATCACCTTGTCCGGCGTGAGCAGCCCCTTTTCGATCCCGTCGCGCACCATCCACCACGCAGGGCGATCCTTGACCGATCCCCCCGGATTGAAGCGTTCCAGCTTCGCGAGAAGGCGCACCGAGGCCGGGATCTCTGGCCGAAGCCGACGGATCTCCACCATCGGCGTGTGGCCGATCAGATCGATCACCGACCGCAGCGCCGCCTCCTCGCGCGGCTAGGCTGCTTCGTCCTGCGCTTCGCGCTGCGATGCGAGCGAACGCTCAAGCGCCTCGATGTAGGTGCGCAGCTTCTTCGCCCGATCCGGATGGCGCAGCTTGCGCAGCGCTTTCGCTTCGATCTGGCGGATGCGCTCGCGCGTCACGCCGAACTGCTTGCCGACTTCCTCCAGCGTGTGCTCGGAGTTCATGCCGAGCAACGCAAAGCGCATCGCAAGCACCTTGCGCTCGCGCTCGGTGAGGTCTTGCATCGCTTCCTCGATCGCTTCCGCGAGCATCTTGCGCTCGGTCTCCTTCACCGGATCCTCGGCGCGCTCGTCGGCGATGAACTGGCCGAGCAGCGAGTCCTCCTCGTCGCCGACCGGCGTTTCCAGGCTTACCGTGTCGTCGGCGACCTCGAGCATCTGCTTGAGCTTCTCCAGCGGCATCTCCATGCGCTCGGCGATCTCCTCAAGCGTCGGCTCGCGCCCGATCTCCTGCGCGATCTGGCGCGCCACGCGGTTGATCTTGTTGATCATCTCCAGCATGTGCACCGGCACACGGATCGTGCGCGCCTGATCGGCGATCGAGCGCGTGATCGCCTGCCGGATCCACCATGTGGCATAGGTGGAGAACTTGTAGCCGCGCTGCCACTCGAACTTCTCCACCGCCTTCATCAGGCCGATGTTGCCCTCCTGGATCAGATCCAGGAACGAAAGCCCGCGGTTCGTGTACTTCTTCGCAATCGAGATCACGAGCCTGAGGTTCGCCTCCACCATTTCGCGCTTGGCCTTGCGCATCTGCGCCTCGCCCAGCGCCATCTCCTTGGCCACATCGCGGATCTCGTCGGCCGAAAGCCCAAGCTCCTGCTCCACGCGCCGGATCTTGCGCTGGATCTCCTTGATCTTAGGCGCGGCATCCTCCAACGCTTCGCGCCAAGGCGCATCGGGATGCGCGGCGATCAACCGGTCCGCCCACGCCTCGTCGGACTCCTGCGCCGGGAACGTCTCCAAAAACAGCTTGCGCGGCATCCGCACCCGCTTGAGCGCGATGTCGCGGATCTCTGCCTCGTGCTGGCGCAGCTTGTCCACCGCGCGCTTGAAGCGCTCGACGATCTCTTCCATCTGGCGCGGCGCAAACGGGATATGGCTCACCTCCGTCAGCATCGCCTCAAACACCTGCGCGCGCTCTTGGCGCAGCCGCTCGCTTCGCGGATGGCGCGCAAGCCGCCGGTCGAGCTCCTCCAGCTTCGCCTTGAGCTCCTGCGCCTTGCGGATGTGCTCCAGCGCCTCTTCGATCTGCTGCTCTTTCGTGATCACCTCTTCGACGAGCGGCGTGCCGTCCGGCGTGGCGCGGCGCTCGCGAATCGCCGCCTCCAGCTCTTCCTCGTCGATCTCCTCTTCCTCTTCGATCAGATCTCCTTCCTCGTCGGCGCGGTTGACCTTCTCCTCGTATTCAGCGATCGCCGCCGCATTGATCACTTTCTCTTCCACATCCAGCAGATCCTTCAAGTCCGGATCCTCGCCGCGCGCCCGCGCCTCCTCGATGATCTCCACCGCACGCGCGGCCAACTGCATGATCTCGTGGAAGATCGCCGGGCAGCGGCACACCGCCGCGAACATCTTCCGCCGGCCGCCTTCGATGCGCTGCGCGATTTCGATCTCGCCCTCGCGCGTGAGCAGTTCCACGGTGCTCATCTCGCGCAGGTACATGCGCACCGGATCGTCCAGCCGGATCACCGTCCCCAATGTGGAGGTGTCCGCGCGCAGCGCCGAGTCCTCCTTGCGCAGCCGCTCCTTCGGCAGAAGCCCTGCGCTTCCTTGCACCTTCTCGTCCACCACATCAATGCCCAGCGAGGCGAACAGGTTCAGCACGCGCTCAATCTTCTCCGGATCCACGACATCCGGCGGCAACACCTCGTTGAGCTCGTCGATGGAAATCCGTCCAGTCTGCCGACCCTTGCGGATCAGCCGCTGCAAGCCCGGAATCCGAATGAGATCCTTGTCCATAGGCCTCACCTCGCATCCATGTGTTCGAGTTTTTCCAAGTCGCGCCGCAGCCGAACCACCTCGGCCAGCGCTCCGCGGCTTGCCGCCGCCTCAATCTCCTGCCTCAGCCACAGCGCGTGCATCCGCGCCGCAAGTTTGCCGAATTCGTCGTCCGTGATGTCCGGTTCTTCCACAAGCCACCGCGCAAGGCGCGGCATCGCGTCCACGACGCTTGCCACCTTCGGCGTCTGGCCTGAGCGCACAAGCTGCCAAAGCCGCCGGTATGCCTGCGACACTTCATTATACCGATCAAGCCAGGAAACCGCCACCTCGGGCAGATCCGCCATCCGCTCCGGCTTCTGCACACAAGCAAGAAAAAACCGCCTCGGCAACGGATCGGGCGCAGCTTCCTGCTGCGGCCGGGATATAGGGGCAGCAGCGCCGAGCGGCAAGCCCACCGCCTGCTCGGCCTCCTTTCGCCATGCCTCTCTCAGGTAAGGATCGCGGATCGCGCGCAGCATGCGATCGGCGGTCTTCGCCATCCGCGCGCGCCCTTCCGCGCCTTCGCCAGCAAGCCGCTTAAGCCCCGCCAGCCAAAACGTCGAGGCCGGCATCGCCTGCCGCTCGCAAAACGCCCGAAAGCGCTCGCTTCCCACCCGCCGCACCATTGAGTCCGGATCCTCACCCTCGGGGAGAAAGAGAAACCGCACCTCGTGCTCGGCCTCAAGATGCGGCAAAAGACGCTCCAGCGCGCGCCAAGCCGCGCGGCGGCCGGCCGTGTCCCCATCGAAACAGAATACGCACTTCCCCTGCCGCAGCAGTAGGCGAAGCTGCGCATCTCCAAGCGCCGTGCCCAGCGGCGCCACGGCCGGCAGCGCCCGGTGCTGCGCGAGCGCCAGCACGTCAAAGTACCCTTCCACCACGAGCACCTGCCTGAGCTCACGGATCCAATCCCGCTGCTCGTAAAAGCCGAACAGAAGCTCGTGTTTGTGGAACCATTCCGAGTCCGGCGAGTTCAGATACTTCGGCTCGCCCTCGCCAATCACGCGGCCGCCAAAGCCCACCACGCGCCCGCGCCGATCGCGGATCGGAAACATCACGCGGTCGCGAAAGAACGCATACGCCCCGCGTTGCCCGTCGCGCACAAGCCCCATCCGGCGAAGCAGCGCCTCATGCCGGCCGAATGCCCGCGCAAGCCACGCCCCGTGGCGCGGCGCATACCCTAAACCCCACTTGCGGATCAGCGCCTCGTCCAACCCCCGGCGCCGGAGGTAGGCGCGCGCCTTTGCCCCTTCCGGCGCGAACAGTTGCTTGTGCATGGCCTCGGCAAGCTCAGCCAGCAGCGCATAGCCTTGGGCGAGCCTTTGCTCCTCAGCGGAAGGCCTTGCCTCCGGCACGGGAAGCCCCACCCGCGCGGCCAGTTCCTTGACCGCTTCCGGGAAGGAAAGCCCTTCATATTCCATCAGAAACGTGATCGCATTGCCCCCGCGCCCGCAACCGAAGCAGTAGTAAAGGCCTTTGTCCGGCGACACCGAAAACGACGGCGTCTTCTCCGCATGAAACGGGCACAGCCCCATGTAGCTGCGCCCGCTCTTTTTCAGCGCCACATGCGCGCCAATCACCTCCAAGAGATCCACGCGCGCCAGCACCTCGTCGATGAACGCATCGGGAATCGCCGCCATCCCGTTTAGGATAGCAGAGCGCGTGCGATCTCGGCCGCCTTGCGCATGTCGGCGCGCGCGCCGAAACGCTCGCGCACCGCCTGCATCACCTCGCCCATCGCCTTGGGTCCCTGCAATCCGCGCTCTTGGATGATGGCCTCAATCCCCCGCCGGAGCTCCTCTTCGGAGAGCTCCGCCGGCAGAAACGCGCGCAGCACTTCGATCTCGGCGCGCTCGGAAGAGGCGAGATCCGCGCGTCCACCTTTTTCGTATTGCGCTGCGGCCTCCTCGCGCTTCTTGATCTCGCGCCGCACGACGCGCACGAACTCTTCTTCGCCAAGCGGCCGCCCGAGCGCGATCTCTTCGTTGTGCACCGCAGCCTTCAGCATCCGCAGCGCGCGCAGCGCGGCCTGATCGCGCGCCTTCAGCGCACGCTTGAGCGCTGCGTCAAGCTCCTCCAGCGAGGGCATACAGACTCAGAAATCGCGCATCTGACGCTGACGGATCCGGCGCAGCCGCTTCATCAGCCGCTTGCGCGCCTGCGCCTCCTTCATCCGACGGCGCACGCCCGGCTTCATGTAGAACTCGCGCTTGCGGCACTCCTTGAGCACCTGCGCCTCCTCCACCTGCTTGCGGAAGCGCTTCAGCGCCAGCTCAAACGGCTCGTTCGGATCCACCTTCACACCCGGCATCGGCCTCCACCTTTTTGTTGGTCTTTCCCGCATCCAGTAGCATCGCGGCGAGAAAAGGGGTGCGAATCTTGGCCGACGATCAGCCGCAGTCAAGCGGAATCGCCCGCGCCGCAGGCATCGTAGCTGCAGGCACAAGCCTTTCCCGCGTGCTGGGCTTTGCCCGCGATCTCGTGCTCGCCAACGTGCTGGGCGCGGGCGCCTCGGCGGATGCGTTTTTCGTAGCGTTCAAGCTTCCGAACTTCTTCCGCCGGATGCTCGCCGAGGGCACCTTGCACGCCGCGCTCATTCCGGTGCTCGCCCGCGCCAAGGCGGAAGGGGAAGCCGCGCTTGCCGCGCTTCGCGACAGCGCCTTCACCGCGGTGCTCCTCGTGGTGTTTGTGCTTTCCGCAGCCGGCATCTGGGGCATGCCCGTGCTGCTGAGAATCTTTGCGCCCGGCTTCGTCGGCGATCCCGAACGCTGGCCGGAGGCGCTGCAGCTAGGGCGGATCATGTTCCCGTATCTGGCGCTGATCGTGCTCACCGCGCTGTTCTGGGCGTTCCAGAACGCCGAAAAGCGCTTTGCCGTGCCGGCGCTTACGCCTGCGCTCCTCAATGTGGCGCTTTTGTGGGCGGGGCTGGTCGTCGCCCCGCGCACCTCCCATCCGGCGGAAGCGCTCGCATGGGGCGTGATCGCGGGGGGCGTGCTGCAGCTCGTCGTGCAGCTTCCGGCGCTCGCCCGCATCGGCGCGCTTCCCCGGCTGAGCTTGCGCTTGACCAACCCGCACCTCATCGAGGTGCTGCGCCTGTTCGGGCCGGCGCTCGCCTCGATCGCCGCAGTGCAGATCAACATCCTCGTCGGCACGGTGTTGGCCACTTGGCTGCCTGCCGGCGCGGTCGCCGCGCTCTACTACGCCGACCGGCTCGTGCAACTGCCGCTTGCGCTGTTCGGGATCGCGCTGTCCACGGCGCTTTTGCCTGCGCTTTCCGAGCTTTACCAGCGCGGCGCCGAGGATCGGGCGAAAACGACGCTGGCCGAGGGCCTGGCGTGGCTGGTCTGGATCGTGCTGCCGGCGGCGGCAGGGCTGATTTGGCTCGCCGAGCCGATCATCCGCACGCTGTTCGAGCATGGCCGCTTCACCGCCGAGGCGAGCGTGCGCACCGCGGCGGTGCTCGCCGCCTACGCGCTGGGGCTTGTCGCCTACTGCTGGATCAAGGCGCTTTCGGCGGCCTGCTACGCGAAAAAGGACGCGCATGCGCCGATGCGCTATGCGTTCGTCGGGGTGGGCACCAACATCCTGCTCGCGATCGTCTTGATGTGGCCGCTTGAGGCGGTGGGGCTTGCGCTGGCGACGAGCATCGCCGCCTGGGTGCAGGCGTTGCTGCTCTGGCGACGGGTTGCCGATGGGGCGCCGCTGTGGCGACGCCAGCACCTGATGCGCGTGCTTCGCGCCGGCGCGGCCGTCGGCGCGATGTTGCTTGCGCTGGCGCTGTTCGCCCAGGCATGGGCGTTGCCGGAAGGCTGGCCCGGCCGTGCGGGCTGGCTTGCCGCAGCCTGCGTCGTCGGCGCGTTGGTCTACCTGGCCGCTGCGCGGGCGCTCGGCGAAAAGCTTGCGCTCACCCGATCCGGCGCAACGCGGACAGCACCCAGCGGTTCGTGATCCGCCGCACGCGCTCGGCGATCGCGAGCCGATCCAAAGCATCCAAAAGCGCAAGCTGCGCCTCCAGGGTTCTCGGCGCGCGCTTTAGCAACTGATCGAGCAAAAGCTCCGGCGCCTCCCACTGCCGCCGTGCCAGCTCCGCGCGCAGCACCGCTTTGAGCTCCGCGTCGTCCGGCGGCGGGCGCATGACGGCGCACGGCATCGCACGCACGCGCGAGGCCAACTCCGGTGGTGCGGTCTTCACCGTGGACTCCCGCGCCGCGATCAACACCGACGCGCGCCGGGCACGCGCCCGCTCCAGCCAGAAAAACGCCTGCATCGCCTCCGAAGTCCCTGCCTCGGGCTGCACATCAATGAGCCAGAAGCGCTTGCTCTCGGAAAAGCGCGCTCCATTCCCGCCATGAACATCCAGCCGGAGCAGCGCCACGCGCGGATCGCTGTCTGCCAACAAATCCAAAAAAAGACTCTTTCCGGCTATCCCTTCCGAGGCGAGCCACAGCGCGCCCCCTTCCTGCAGCCAGAGCGCCACCCGATCACAGGCCTCGCGCACTCCCGCATGGTGCACCCAGTGCCGCCACGAATGCGGCGCCCGAGCCCTAAGCTCTAGGATCGCCTGCCCGACCGACGGATGCGCCATGCGCGCCGACCCCAACCCACGACATAATCGATCCCGGATGCGACGGTAAGCGCCCACGCCGCCCAGACCATCGCCTGAACGAAAAACGCAGGCACAGACCAAAGGCTTGCGGCCAATGCGGTAAGCCCGGCGGCGATCTGCAGCGCCGTCGTCCATTTGGAGATCCGGCTGGGTGCGATCTCAAGCGCTCCAATCCAGCGCACCCAAGCCAGCACCCCCGCGATGATCACGAGATCCCGCAGCACCGCGGTGAGCACGAACCAACCCGGCAAAAGCCCTCGCAGATACAGCGCGGTGAGCGCCCCTACGAGCAGCACCTTGTCCGCAAGCGGATCCAACCAAGCCCCAAGCGCCGTTTTCTGCCGCAAGCGGCGCGCCGCCCAGCCGTCAAGCCCGTCGAGCAGCCCTGCCGTGGCCAGCAACAGCAGGGCGAGCATCCCTTCTCCGCTGGTGATCGCCATCACGACAAAGGGCGCCAACCCCAACCGCGCCAGCGTCAACACATTCGGAAGGCGCAACAGATCCGTCGGGCTCACTGCAGCCACCAATGCGCATCCTCGCGCCGAAGCGTCCATCCCTCACGGGCTAGCGCTTGCGCAAGCCTCTCCGCGGCCTCGGGGGCTTCCAGCTCCACCGCATAGCGGCGGCGGGCGCGGGAAAGCAGTTTCGGCCAGAGGGCGCGCACGCCGGGTGTGTTGCGCACCGCCTCCTCCCATACCGCCTGCGCGACGAGATTCGCCTCGCGCAGCACCTCAAGCTCCACCCACACGCTTGCGCCCGCCTCCGATGCGGCTTCCGCGAGGCGGCGCCGGCCCGCAAGCGTCTGCACGACCACCTCCACGGCCTCACGCATCGGGTCGGGGCCAGCAAGCGGCTGCCAAGGACCACCATCCACCCGGATCTGCCAAGGCTCACCCACCACCAGCTCCACACTCAACGGCTCGCCGGTTGGCGCAAGCGCCACACCCCACGCCCGCGCCGCGGCAGCTACCTTCTCGCGCAACGACGCCGCCAGAGCGCCATCCCCGAAAACCTGCAAGTCCAAAGCCACGGCAAGTGGGCGGGCGAAAAACGGCACCTGATGCGCGCGCAGCCACGCTTCCACGCGCGCACGATCAAAGTGGATGCGCAGGTGATCGGGAAAGGTTTGCACCTCTTGCACGAAGGCCAGCGCCGAAACTTGAGGACGCGGCGCCTCCGGCGGAAGCAGGCGCTGCCAAAGGAGGCGCGCGGCCTCCTTCACCCCCCGCTGAAGCTGCATCTGATCCTCTCCGCTTGGATACCAATCCACCACATAGCGCCAATCCTCCTCGGCATAGGCAACCGAGAGACAGAAAAAAAGGAGCAAGCCCGCCGCTCGGCGCACGCCTACTTCAACACCTTCAGCGTGGGCTTCGTAGGCGGCTTGGTATCGTCGTCCTTGGATGCGCCTCCGCCCTCGACGACGGAAAGCTTCGGCCCTTGCGAAGGCTTGGAGGAAGGCTTGTCCGTGGTCACCTTCTGGGCTGCGCTGTAAGCGGCTTCGGCCGCCGCGCGCACCACCTCGGGGATGTCCTCCTCCCAGATCACGCCCGTTTCGCGCTCCCTTCCGGGCACATACATTGCCCAGATCCTCGGCATCGGTATCCGGCACGGATAGGGCACGCCGCCAAAGCGGAAGTCCGATTCCAGCGCATCGTCGCGGATGTAGATCGGTTGCGGCATGCGCACGTTCAGCACCAGCCGCAGCGCCGGATCGCCGCGGTACTGCGGCGGGACATCCACATCGTCCGCCGTGGCGTCCACGACGATGTAGATCCGCCCGTGCTGATGGAAAAAAGCCCGGATTTGCTTGGCCTTTTCCGCGCTTTTGATATCGGGCATCCGATCCCCCTTTTTCGCGCGGACTCTAGATTGGCCTTTCAAAGAAAGCACGGCAAAGCGGCTCTGTAAGCCGGGTTCTGTACCCGCCTTCGCGGCGGGCGGCGGTCATTCCTCTGGGCCTGCCGTTGCCGGCAGGCTCAAGCGGCCTACCCGGAGGCATCGCGCGGGCCACGCTCAAGCGCCTCCCTATTCGGCCTTGCTGCGGGCGGGGCTTGCCGTGCCCTGCGCCGTCGCCGGCGCAGGCGGTGGGCTCTTACCCCACCTTTTCACCCTTACCTCGCATGCCGCGAGGCGGTCTGTTTTCTGTGGCGCTTTCCCGGGGTCACCCCCGCTGGGCGTTACCCAGCGCCCTGCCCTGTGCAGCCCGGACTTTCCTCGGCGCTCACGCGCCGCGACCGCCCGAGCCGCTTTGCCGCCTTTTCACTATAATGCGCATAAACGCATTTTCAATCTCGCCAAGGGAGGCGCGATGAGCCAAACCAGCTTCCGCCGATGCCCATACTGCGGCTCCGCTCGGCTGGCCCGCATCATCTGGGGATATCCGGCCTTTGAGCTGCTGAAAGAAAGGAAAGAGGACTATGTGTTCGCAGGTTGCGGGGTCCCATCAAACCCGCCGGAGTGGGCGTGCAGGGATTGCGGCATTTCCTTTAAATTCCAGTTGAAGAGCTTGGGCCAAGGCGCTCGCGCGCGCGATGCAGCCGAATCCGACCCCCCAGATCATCTGGCCTGATGAGCACGAGTTCGTCCCCTTGCCGCCGCACGCGCACCGGCCCCCGCCAGCGATCCCCGATCGAAAACCCCAAGCCGCCCTTGATCCGCTCCAAGCGGCTCAACACGCGGACATGATGCGCTTCGTCCTCAAACAGCACGGAGGCATCCCGCCAAACGACGAGCCGCACGCCACTCGCCTCCCACGCACCTACAAACGGCGCGATCGCATCCTGAGCGGGCGGCTCGCTTGCGCAGCCGCAGCTCAACAGCGCAAGCGCCCAAAGCCAGCGGCGCATCGGCTATTAGGGCTTCACTGGCCGGAGAAGGTGCGCCGCGATCGCAAGCTTGTCCTCGCCCACATGCTTGGCGACGGTGATGCGCTCATCGAACGCGCCCTTCGCGAACACGAGCCGATAGTGGAACATGTAGTAGTCCCCGTCCGGGCGCGCGTCCTTGTGCTTGGCAAGCAAATGCGCCTGCATCTTGCCGCCCTCGCGCTTGGCGAGATCCGCGAGATAACGCATCCAGACGTCCTTGGCCACATTCGCGAAAAAGCTTGTGTGGTAAAGGCCTTCCAGCCCGCTCACATCGCCTGTGGCGATCGCGGCGTGCACCTTGTCCACGATCGCCTGCGCCTCGCTCATTTGATCCGCGGGCGTGAGACACCCCGCCACGAAAAGCGCCGCGATCCACGCCACACGCCGCATCACCCCTCCTTTGCGCCGCACGATGCGCGAAAGGAGCCGCCGTTGCAACCTGTGGCGAATCGCCACAGGTGTGCGCCGCATCACCGCGTGCGCATATTGACGCGCCAACGCTTGCGCTCTAGCAACCCTCTCCCCTTTGATGCGAGGAGCGAGGCATGAACCGGATTTCGGTTTTGATTGCAGGCGAATGCGGACCTGTGCGCAGGTTTTCGTTCACGCTCCGCACATGGCGCGCGCTCAAACTCGCCGCCGTGGGCTTGATGGTGTTCGGCGCAAGCGGCGGGTATGCGTGGCTGAAGGCGGGCGAGCGCTATGCCGAAGCCAAGGCCCAGGTGGCGCAGATGCAGGCGGAGCTTGCGCGGATGCAGGCGAAGTCTTCGGAGCTTGCGCAGGCGCTGGACAAGGAGCGGGAAAAGTCGCGCGTGTATGCGCAGCGGATCGGCTTTCTGCAGGCGGAGATCGCGCGCCTGGACGCGCTGGGCGGGAAGCTTGCCGCGCATGCGGAGATCGACCGCAGCGTGCTGGACACGCCGCCTGCGTTTGGCGGTGCGGCGCCCTCGGCGCAGGAGCGCTCCTCGCCGGATCTGGACGGGATGCTCGCAGAGCTCGACCGCGAGGTGCAGCGGCTGGATTTGGATCTGGCGCTGGTGGAAGCGCGGCTGATGCAGGAAAGCACGCTCGCCCAAGCCCGGCCGCATCTCTGGCCGACGCGCGGGGGCTGGATCAGCTCCGGCTTCGGCAAGCGCATCGATCCGTTCACTGGCGTGGAGGCGAACCACTACGGCGTGGACATCGCCAACCGCGTCGGCGCCCCGGTGTTCGCAGCCAGTCGCGGCGTCGTCGTCTACGCCGGCCCGATGAAGGACTTCGGCCAGTTCGTGGAGATTGACCACGGCTTCGGCTACCGCACGCGCTACGGGCACCTTTCCAACATCGTCGTCAAGCCCGGCCAGATCGTGGAAGCAGGCCAGCTCATCGGGCGCATCGGCTCAAGCGGCCGCTCGACCGGCCCGCATCTGCACTTCGAGGTGCACCGCTACCATCGCCCGCTCAACCCGCAGGCCTTTCTCGGCTCTTCGCCGCGCAGCTAAAGCCTGAGCGCGGCCAGCACCGCCTCTTTGCTCGCCTCCACCGTGATCGGTTGCGGGGCGTGGCGCACGGCCGTGTCCGGATCCTTGAGGCCGTGGCCGGTGAGCGTGCAGACGATCGTCGCCCCGTCCGGGAAGTAGCCTTCTTCGTTCAGCTTGATCACGCCGGCCACCGCCGCCGCCGAGGCGGGCTCGCAGAACACGCCTTCGAGGCTTGCCAGCATCTCGTAGGCCTGAAGGATTTCTTCATCGCTCACCGCCTCGATCCGACCCCCGGATTCGTCGCGCGCGGCCAGCGCCTGCTGCCACGACGCGGGATTGCCGATGCGGATCGCGGTCGCGATCGTCTCCGGGTTCGGCACGGGGCGGCCGAGCACCAACGGGGCCGCCCCCGCCGCCTGAAAGCCCAGCATCTTCGGAAGCTTGTCGGAGACGCGGCGTGCGAAGTATTCCTTGTAGCCCTTCCAGTAGGCGGTGATGTTGCCGGCGTTGCCGACCGGAAGCGCATGGTAGTCCGGCGCAAAGCCGAGCTCGTCCACGATCTCGAACGCGGCCGTCTTCTGCCCTTCGATCCGATAGGGATTCACGCTGTTGACGACCGTGATCTCGCCCGTTTCCGCGATTTCGCGCACGATTTCAAGCGCGGCGTCGAAGTTGCCGCGGATCTGGATGATCTTGGCGCCGTATCGGATCGCCTGCGAAAGCTTGCCGAACGCGATCTTGCCCTCAGGAATCAGCACATACGCCTCCAGCCCGCAGTTGGCCGCATAAGCCGCGGCCGAGGCCGAAGTGTTGCCGGTGGAGGCGCAGATCACGCGCTTGGCGCCGTCGTTGTAGGCGCGCGTGATCGCCATCGTCATCCCGCGGTCCTTGAACGAGCCGGTGGGATTGAGCCCTTCGAACTTCAAAAAGATGCGAAGCTTCGGATTGATCGCGTTGCGTAGCCGGTAGGCCTCGTGCAAAGGTGTCGCGCCCTCATAAAGCGTGATGATCGCATCGTCCTTGCGCACCGGCAAAAACGCCGCATAGCGCGCCACCACCCCTTCATAGCGCGGCATCATCCCTCCTCGTTGCCGAGCTTGCGCAACACCAGCGGCCGCCCCTCCACCGCATCCAGATGCGCGATCCGCTCCACCGCCGTGCGCAGATTCCCTTCGCGGGTTGCATGCGTGAGCATCACGATCGGCACCACCCCGCCCACATGGCGCTCCCGCTGCAGCAGCGCCTCCAAGCTGATGCGATGATCGCCCAGAATCGAAGTGATCGCGGCGATCACCCCTGGCCGATCCTCAACCATGATCCGCAAGTAATACTCGGAGACCACATCCTCGGCCGGCAGCGCCGGTCGCGTGCGGCGCGCTTGCGCCGGCAGCCCCATCGCGGGCGGCGCGGCCTCGGGATGATCGAAAAACTGCGCAATCTCCATCACATCGGCGAGGACCGCGCTGGCGGTCGGATGGGCGCCAGCGCCGCGGCCGTAGAACATCGTGCGCTCGACGAAGTCCCCGACGACCATGACCGCGTTGTAGGAGTCGCGCACATCGGCGAGCGGATGATCGCTTCGCACCAGCGCCGGATGCACGCGCATCTCGATCGCTTCGTCGTGCGGGCGCGCCACGGCCAGCAGCTTGATGCGATAGCCGAGCGCGCGCGCGTATTCCATATCCAGCGGCGTGATCGCCTCTATGCCCTCCACACACACGCCGCCGAAATCAAGCCGCGCGCCGAAGGCCATCGCGGCAAGGATCGCCAGCTTGTGCGCGGCATCCACCCCGCCGACATCAAGGCTTGGGTCCGCCTCGGCATAACCCAGCGCCTGCGCCTCCGCGAGCGCCTCGGCAAAGCTCATCCCGCGCTCGTCCATGCGCGTGAGGATGTAGTTGCAGGTGCCGTTGAGGATGCCGTAGATCGCCTCAATGCGATTGGCGGCCAGCCCCTCGCGCAGCGCCTTCAGGATCGGAATGCCGCCGCCGACCGCAGCCTCAAAGCGCACGATGCGCCCGGCCTGCTCGGCTGCCGCAAGGATCGCCTCCCCGTGCTCGGCGATCAGCGCCTTGTTCGCGGTGACGATGTGCATGCCCCGCTGGATCGCCTCCAGCACCAATGTGCGCGCAGGCTCATGGCCCCCGATCAGCTCCACGAGCACATCCGCTTGCTCGCGCGCGATGAGCTCGGCGGCGTCGGTGTAAAAGCGCACGCCTTCCGGCAGCACCTCGGCTCTCCCCTTGTTGCGATCGGCCGCAGCAACCAACTCCAGCCCTCGCCCCAAGCGCGCTTCGATCGCATCCCGATGCGCGCAGAGCAACTCCACCGTGCCGGTGCCGATCGTGCCCAAGCCCAAAATCGCGATGCGCACGGGTTTCGGCGCTTTTCCCATGCTGCCTCCTCTAGCGCGCCGCGCCGGCGCGGAAAAACCGGCGGATGCCGCGCAACGCCTGTTTGATGCGGTGTTCGTTTTCAATCAACGCAAAGCGCACGAAGCCCTCGCCGTGCGCGCCGAAGCCCACGCCGGGGCTCACCGCCACTCCCGCCTCCGTAAGCAGCTTCTTCGCAAACTCCAAAGATCCCATCGGCTTGAACGCGTCCGGAATCTCCGCCCAGACGAACATCGTCGCCTTCGGCGGCTCCACCCGCCAGCCGAGCTGATTGAGCCCCCGCACCAACGCATCGCGCCGCCGCCTGTAGGTCTCGCGGATTTCCTCCACGCAGTCCTGCGGGCCGTTGAGCGCCGCGCAGGCCGCGATCTGCAGCGGCTGGAAGGTGCCGTAATCAAGATACGACTTGATCTTGGCGAGCGCCTCGACAAGCTCGGCGTTGCCGACCATGAAGCCGATGCGCCAACCTGGCATGTTGTAGGTCTTGGACAGCGAATAAAACTCCACCGCGACCTCTTTCGCGCCCGGCACCTGCAGCACCGACGGCGCCTCGTAGCCATCGAACGTGATCTCGGCATAGGCAATGTCGGAGATCACGATGAGATCGTTGTCGCGCGCGAAATCCACGAGCTTCTCGTAAAACGCGAGGTCTACGACCTGGGTCGTCGGATTGGACGGAAAGTTCACGATCACGGCCTTCGGCCGCGGCCAGGATTCGGCGACGGCGCGTTGGAGCTCCTCGAAGTAGTCGATTCCCGGCCCGATCGGCACATGCCGGATGTCCGCGCCGGCGATGATGAAACCATAAGGGTGAATCGGATAGGCCGGATCCGGCGACAGCACCAGGTCGCCCGGGCCCGCAATCGCCAACGCCAAATGAGCAAACCCCTCCTTGGAACCGATCGTGACGATCGCCTCGCGCTCGGGATCCAGCTCCACGCCGAACTTGCGCTGGTACCAAGCGCAGATCGCACGCCTCAGCCCCGGAATGCCGCGCGAAAGCGAATAGCGATGGTTGCGGCCGTCGCGCGCGGCCTCGCAAAGCTTGTCCACGATGTGCTGGGGCGTGGGGCGGTCGGGATTGCCCATGCCGAAGTCCACGATGTCGTGCCCCGCACGCCTGAGCTCCATCTTCAGTTGGTTGACGACGGCAAATACATAAGGCGGCAAACGCCGGATTCGAGGAAACTCCCGCATACGGCCTGTGCGCTCCTTGCCCACCGATTTCAAGCTGCGGCGAGCATAGGAACCTGGCCGCCTTTGCGCAACTTACGCTTGCATCGCCAAGCTACGCTCCCCAGAGTGGGCCGCGGATTCACTCTCAAGGAGTCATGCATGCGCATTCAGAAAAATACCGTCGCTTCCTTCCATTACACCCTCACTGACGAAACCGGTCAGGTGCTCGATTCCTCGGAAGGCGAAAAGCCGTTTTCCTACCTGCACGGGCACGAGCAGATCATTCCGGGGCTGGAGGCCGCGCTCGAGGGCAAAGCTGCCGGCGATGCGTTCGAGGTGGAGCTTACGCCGGAAGAAGCCTACGGCGAACATGATCCCGAGCTTGTCGAGCGGGTGCCGCGCGCGGCGTTTCAAGGGGTTGAGACGATCGAGCCGGGCATGATGTTTCAGGCGCAAACGCCCGATGGCGAGGTGCAGGTCGTACGGGTCGTGAAGGTGGAAGAAGACCATGTGATCGTGGACGGGAATCACCCGCTTGCCGGCCGCAGGCTGCATTTCAAGGTCCAGGTCGTGGACGTGCGCGAAGCCACCGAGGACGAAATCGCGCACGGCCATGTGCACGGCTAATAAGGCATCAAGCGCGAACGCGAAGGGCGGCCCAAAGGCCGCCCTTCTTCATGCGTGGGCGCAGCCGCCGTCTTCAGCCGGTGTGAACGACTTGCCGCAGCCGCAGCTCGCCACCGCGTTCGGGTTGCGGATCACGAACGATTCCCCAGCCAGCGAGCGCTGGTAGTCGATCTCTGAGCCGCGCATCAGATCCAGGCTCATCGGATCGATCACGATGCGCACGCCGTTGGACTCGATCGTGAGGTCGTCGTCGGCCACGGTGTCGTCAAAGGCAAAGCCGTACTGGAATCCGGAGCACCCTCCGCCCGTGACGAACACGCGCAAGAAAAGCCCCTCGTTTTCCTGCTCTGCCAACAGCGCGCGCACGCGCTCGGCCGCGGCTTCGGTGAGTGTGATCAATGCCTGTTCGCTCATCGCTGCCTCCTTTCGTCTATTTCAGACTATCGCGCTCGGATTTATGGGCAACGATGCGCGCTTTCGTCGCCCAAAGCAAGAGCGTGCGCCGAGCCTTCGCACGGGCGCGCAGCCGCGCCGCCCAATCCGGATCGGGATCAGGCGCCACCTCGCCGCCGAAGCCTTGCCGCCACCGGTAAGCGTGCGGCCCAATCACGCATCCATAGGCATCGGCTGCGATCCCCTCACCGAGCGCAAAGTTCAAAGTGGGGCTCGTGCGGGCGCTCAGTAGGTCTTCGCCAGCGGCAAACGCCGTGATCTCCACAGGCAAGCGCCCCAACACCGTCGGCATCAGATCCAGATGGGAGGCGGGGCGCTTCGGATCCCACACGATCCCTTGCCGGTAAGCCGGTGGAATCCAAAACATCAGCGGCACGAAGTGCTGCCGCGCCGCGTCCTGCGGCCGGCGCTGGAAGTTGAGCGCATCGCGCATGTAGTGATCGCCGGTGATGACGACGATCGTGCGCTGGGCAAGCTCGGGATGCGCCGAAAGCCAATCGAGAAAGCGGCCTGCCTGATCGGCGGCGTAGCGGTAGGCGGCCAAGGCTTTCGGCGCCTCTTCGGGGCGTATGAAGCGATCCACCCAAGCCTCGGGTGGCGTGATCCGCTGCGGAGTGGCGTGCGCAGGCAAGTGGTAGGGGCTGTGGTTCGTGATCGTCATCGCGTAAACGAACAACGGACGCCGGGCGACAAGCAAACGCTGCTGCAAGTAGCGAAACAGATACTCGTCGAACACGCCCCAAGTGCCGTCGGCCTGGGCCTCGGGGATCGCCTCCTGGATGCGACGCATGCCGACCAGTTCTTGAAACCCCTGCGCGGGCAGGAACTCGTCGAAGTGGCTCCAGTGCAGCACGCCGCCGGTGAGAAACAAGGTGTGCCAGCCTGCACCAGCCAGCGCTCGCGGATACGCGCCCCAAAGCGGCCTGCGCCGGTAGGGGCCGCGCGAGATATGCTTGAGCCATGCGCCCGTCGTGATGCGCTCAAGCGTGATATGGGTCCCCAGGCCGGCCGAGACCGCGCGCGGGAACACGAACATCTCGTCCAAATGCGCGCGCAGCCGCCCGAGCAGATCCACGCCGGCACGCTCTAAGTCCCAGACCGCCGCGCCCATGCTCTCCATCTGCAGCACGACGATGTGCGGCTTCGGCGCCTCGGAAAGGACGCCAAAGCGCCGCATCATGGCTGCAAGCGGGTCTTTGGGAAGGGGAGTTCCCTCAAGCGTGCGCCAAGCGGCTTCAAGCTCGCCGCGGCTAACCGCAGGAAGCTTGCTCGACCTTCGCCACTCCGCGTAGGCCACAGCAAGCGCCATCGGGCCGTTGACGACGGCGTGATCCAGCACGAGCGCCCCTTGCGACGGGATGCGATTGGGCGTGAGCGGAAACGTGCCCACAGAGCCCCGCGCAGCCAGAAAGAGCAAGGGCAGCATCCCAAGCCACATCTCCCAACGGAAAGCGCGCGCTTTGTTCTCCCACAGAGCAAGTACGCGGCGGAAAAGCCACGCGTGCATTGCAATCGCCGCAAGCCCCCACGCCCACGGGTAGTCCTC
>CAZTLD010000004.1:15699-19671 GCA_964614395.1 uncultured Zetaproteobacteria bacterium | reverse complement strand
TCCTTGCGCCGCTTCCGGATCGGATCCAGCTCCTCTTTAAGATGCCGAAGCAAGACCCGCTTGCAATCCAAGCAACCGATGCTCGCCGTCGTGCATCCCTTCCGGATCTCGGCGCGCTCTTCGTCGGTGGAATACACCCGATGAAACGCCCACACCGGGCATTTCTCGGGCGTGCCGGGATCGGTGCGGCGCACGCGCGCAGGATCGGTCGGCATCGTCCGCACCTTGCGCTCGGTCTCTTCCCACGGCTCGGCCAAATCGATCGTGTTCCGGTAGGACTTGCTCATCTTGCGCCCATCAAGGCCCGGAAGCTTCGTGGCCTTCGCCAGCATCGCCTGCGGCTCCGGAAAGATCGCCTTGCCCCTGCCGTAGAGGTGGTTGAAGCGGCGGGCGATCTCGCGCGCAAGCTCCAAGTGCGGCAGCTGATCCTCGCCGATCGGCACGGCTTGGGCGCGGTAGATGAGCACATCCGCGGTCTGCAGCAGCGGATACCCCAAAAAGCCGTAGGTGCCGAGATCCTTCTCCTTGAGCGCCGCGATCTGATCCTTGTAGGTCGGCACCCGCTCCAACCACGAAAGCGGCGTGATGAACGAAAGGATCAAGTGCAGCTCCGCGTGCGCCGGCACGTCCGACTGCACGAACAGCACTGCTCTTTCCGGATCCACGCCCACCGCCAGCCAATCCAGCGCCACCTCAAGCACCGCCGCACGCACACGCTCGGGGTTTTGATACTCGGTCGTGAGCGCATGCCAGTCGGCGATGAAAAAGAAGCACTCATGCTGATCCTGCAGCCGCAGCCAGTTCTCCAGCACCCCCTTGAGGTGTCCCAAATGCAGTCGGCCCGTGGGCCGCATGCCGGAAACCACCCGCATCCGCGCCATCGCTACGCTCCCTCGCGCCCGCGCCAGATTGCACCCTGCCGTTCGGCCGCTTCCACGGCCTGGGCTATCGCCGCATCCGCTTCCTCTTGCTCAAGCGTCCGATCCGGCGCGCGCAGCACCAGCCGCACGCCGAGGCTCACCCGCCCGGCGGCCGGGTCCACGAAGCGGTCGAACACGCGCGCCGCCACGCACAGCTTCCCCGCGCCCTCGCGCACGAGCCGGACAAGTTCGGAGGCCGGCATCCCCTTCGGCACCCAAAAGACAAGATCGCGCACGATGCTTGGATGCTCCGGCGCCGGCGCAAAGCGCCGCGTCCTCCCTTCCGGCAGACGATCGAGCGCGATCTCGGCGACGAACGCCGGCTGCTTGAGGTCAAAGAGCGCCAGCGCCTCTTCGCTCGCCTGGCCGATGATCCCGATGCGCTGGCGGCCCAGCACGATGCGCGCGGCCTGCCCTGGCTCCAGCCCCGGAATCTCGTCGTCGGCAACCCAGTCCACGGCCAGCCCCCGCGCCGCGCACCAGTGCGCGACCGCGCCCTTCAGATCGAAGAAGTCGAAGGCGCGCGCCTTGCCCCACCATTCATCGTCCTGCGCAAGCCCCGCTACGCACCAACCGAGCCGCGTCTCCTCCACCGGCCCCTCGCCCTCCCAGCGGTAGACCTTGCCGTGCTCCACCAGGCGCACGCTGCGCACGCCGCGGCGCAGGTTCTTGCTGGCCGCCTGCAGCAGCGAAGGCGCAAGGCTGCGGCGCAGGATCGTCGCGTCTTCGCTCAGCGGGTTGGCCAGCACCACATCGTGCTCCGCATCCGGCGCAAACAACCGCTCGCGCTTCGGCGACGAAAACGCCAACGAGACCAGCTCCACGAATCCGATCCCGCGCGCTGCCTGCGTGGGATCGTCCTCAAGGCGCCGCTTCGGCCGCAGCGCAAGCTTCGGCATCACGGCCGGCACTTCCTCCAGCCCCACGATGCGGCCGTATTCCTCGGCCAGATCCCACCACGCCCGCACATCGGGCCGGTAGGGCGGCACCTCCACATGCACGAAGCCCCCGCGCCGCTCCACCCGAAAGCCCATGCGCGCAAGCACCTCGTCGGCATGCGGCGGCACCGCAAACCCGAGCCGCTCCTCGATGTCAGAAAGCGCACCGTGCACATGCCGAAACGCGGCAAGCGGCGCGAGATTGCCGGCTGCGCCGTAGGCGGTGATGCGCCCGCCGAACAGCTCCACGATCCAATGCGCAGCGCGCCACAGCGCATACGTCACAAGCTGCGGATCCACGCCCCGCTCGAAGCGCAGCGCCGCCTCGGTCGCAAGCCCGAGCCTGCGGCGGGCAAGGCTCACCGTGCCGCCCGCGAAATACGCCGACTCCAACACGATCGCGCTCGTTTCCTTCCCCACTTCGCTCGCCTTCGCGCCCAGAATGCCGGCAAGCGCCTGCACCGCCCCGGCGCGATCAGCCACGACGAGATCGCCTTCCGCAAGCGGGTATCGCTTGCCATCCAGCCCTTCGAGCGTTTCGCCTGCGCGCGCGCGCCGCACGACAATGCCATCTGCGAGCTTTTCCGCGTCGAACGCGTGCATCGGCTGGCCGAGATCCAGCATCAGGTAGTTCAAGATGTCCACGACGCCATTGACCGGCCGCATGCCGGCCAGCTCCAGCCTGCGCCGCACCTGTTCCGGCGCCTCGCCCACTCGCACCCCTTCGATGCGGAGCGCCGCATAAAACGGACAGGCCTTCGGGTCTTCCACCGCCACCGGCCACGCAGGCAGTCCCTGGACTTCCGGGGCCTCAGGCAAAGGCGCAAGCGGCACGTCGAAATCCGCGGCAAGCTCCCGGGCAAGCCCCCGCATGCTCATGCAATCGCCGCGATTCGGCGTGATCGACACCTCAAACACCGCCTCCGGAAGCTTCAGCCACTCAGCGAGCGGCGCGCCCACCGGCGCATCCTCCGGCAGGATCCACAGCCCGGACGCATCTTCGGCCACGCCCAGCTCGGCTGGCGAGCAACACATGCCGGAGCTTTCCACGCCGCGGATGCGGGCGCGCTTGATGCGCATGCCCGTCGGCAGCACTGCGCCCACCGTCGCCACCGGCACCTTGTCGCCCTCGCGCATGTTCGTCGCGCCGCAAACGATCGAAAGCGGCTCGCCCGGCCCCACCGACACCGCAAGCAGCTTCAAGCGGTCGGCGTTCGGATGCGGCTCGATCCTCAAAATCTGCCCGATCACGACCCCCTGCATCGCCGCGCGTGGCCGTTCCACCGCCTCCAGCTCATGGCCCAGCCGCACGAGCGCAGCCGCCACCGTCTCCGCATCCGGAAGCTTAGGTGCGTGTTCTCTTAGCCAGTCAATAGGCGCCCTCACGCTTGCGCTCCTGCAAGAAAGTGGAGATCGCCTTCGTAAAACAGGCGCAGATCAGAGATCCGCTCCTTGAGCATCACGAAGCGCTCAACCCCCAACCCAAAGGCGAAGCCGGAGAAGCGCTCCGCATCCACCCCTCCTGCCGCCAGCACGTGCGGGTGGATCATCCCCGCGCCCAGCACCTCCAGCCAGCCGGTCTCCCCGCACACGCGGCATCCTCGGCCATCGCACAGCACGCAGCCAATGTCTACCTCCACCGAGGGCTCCGTGAACGGGAAGAAGCTCGGCCGCAGCCTCAACGGAACCTTCCGCGAAAACCACGCCTCCACAAACACCTGCAACACACCCTTCAGATGCGCCAGCGACACATGCCGATCGATCAAAAACCCTTCCACTTGGTGAAACATCGGCGAGTGCGTGGCGTCGTCGTCGTGCCGAAACACGCGCCCCGGCGCCACCACAGCAAGCGGAGGCTTTCCTCCTTCCGCGACCCAAGCGCGCATCGCGCGGATTTGCACGGGAGACGTGTGCGTGCGCAGCACCCAACCTGCGGCATTGGCGACGAAAAACGTGTCGTGCTCGGCGCGGGCCGGATGCTCGGGCGGAATGTTCAGATCGTCGAAGTTGTGTTTCTCCGTTTCGATCTCCGGCCCTTCGAACACCTCAAAGCCCATCTCTGCGAAAATGGCGCAGATGCGTCGGATCGCCGCCGGAATCGGATGCGCAAAGCC
>CAZTLD010000004.1:0-15599 GCA_964614395.1 uncultured Zetaproteobacteria bacterium | reverse complement strand
CAATGAGAAAACGGCGAAGCCCGAGGCTTCGCCGCATCCGCGCTGCGTGCAACCCGCGCTTTACGCCAGCGCGCGCTGCGCCTTGTCCACCAGCGCGGCGAAGCCCTGCGGATCGTGCACCGCGATGTCGGCCAGCACCTTCCGGTCCAGCGCCACGCCCGCCTTGGCAAGCCCCGCGATGAAGCGGGAATAGCTCATCCCGTGCAGGCGCGCTGCGGCGTTGATCCGCTGGATCCACAGCCGGCGGAACTGGCGCTTGCGCACGCGCCGATCCCGATAGGCATACTGGCGCGCCTTGTCCACCGCTTGCTTGGCGATGCGGAAGCAGTTCTTGCGCCGGCCGCGATAGCCCTTCGCCGCTTTCAACACCTTCTTGCGCCGATGATGGCGCGGGACTGCACTCGTCACCCGTGGCATCGCCGCCTCCTTACTTGTAAGGAATCAGACGCTCAAGCGCCCGCTCGTCCACCGCCGCCACCAACGTGCGCTTGCGCAAGAAGCGCTTGCGCTTGGCGGACTTCTTCGTCAGCAGATGGCTTTTCATCGCCTTCGCCCGCCGAAACTTGCCAGAGGCGGTGCGCGAAAAGCGCTTGGCAGCTCCCCGATGCGTCTTCATCTTCGGCATGGCCTTGCTCCTACTTCTTTTTCTTCGCCTTGGCGGGTGCGAGCACCATCACCATCCGCTGCCCGTCCAAGTTCGGCCGGTGCTCCACCACGCCCACATCCGCCACAGCCTCGGCGATCTCCTCAAGCCTCGCCAGGCCCCGATCCGTATGCTTCATCTCACGGCCGCGGAAGCGGATCGTGACCCGCACGCGATGACCCGCTTCCAAAAACCGGCGCACATTGCGCAGCTTCACCTGCATGTCGTGCTCGCCGGTGTCCGCGCCGACCTGCACCTCCTTGACCTGCATCTGCTGCTGCTTCTTGCGCGCCGCGCTGGCCTTCTTGCTCTGCTCATATTTGTATCGCCCGTAATCCAAAATCTTGCACACTGGAGGGCTCGCCTGCGGCGCGATCAGCACCAGATCCAAGCCGTGCTCTTCCGCAATCCTGCGCGCTTCGGTAAGGCTCACAATCCCAAGCTGCTTGCCGTCCGGCCCGATCAACCGGACCGGAGACACATCAATCTCGTCGTTGACCGGAAGATCGGTCCTAATGCCCAGCCTCCATCGTCGTCAGCCACCTCCTACGCATAAGCTTCCTGCTTGCGGCGCATCTCCTCGATCCATGCCTCCAGCGAAAACGCACCCAAGTTGGCTCCGGCCAATGTGCGCACCGAAACCGTGCCCTCAGCCTTTTCGCGTTCGCCGACCACGAGGATGAACGGCACGCGCGCAAGCGTGTGGGCGCGCACTTTATAACCCACCTTCTCGTTGCGCAAGTCGGCCTCCACACGGAAGCCTTGCTGGCGCATCTTCTCCGCCACCTCACGGGCGTAAGCGGCTTGCGCATCCGTGATGTTGCACACCACCGCCTGCACCGGCGCAAGCCAAAACGGGAACTTCCCCTCATAGTGCTCGATCAGGATCCCGATGAAGCGCTCGATCGAGCCGAGGATCGCGCGGTGCAGCATCACCGGGGGCTTGCGCTGGCCGTCCTCGTCCACATACACCGCCCCGAGCCTCGTCGGCATCGAAAAGTCCACTTGGATCGTGCCGCACTGCCACACGCGCCCCAGGCAATCCCGCAGCGAAAACTCGATCTTCGGCCCGTAAAACGCGCCCTCGCCGGGATTGACCTGATACGCGATCCCTTTGGCTTGCAGCGCCTGGTGCAGCGCGGCCTCCGCCTTGTCCCACAAGGCGTCGTCGCCGACGCGCTCTTCAGGCCGATCGGAGAGAAACACGAGCACGTCCTCAAAGCCGAAGCGCCGGTAAACCTCGAACACGAGGTCGATGAAGCGGCCGACTTCGTCCTGGATCTGCGCCTCGGTGCAAAAGATATGCGCATCGTCCTGCGTGAAGTTCCTTAGTCGCATCAGCCCGTGCAGCGTGCCTGACGGCTCGTTGCGGTGGCAGGAGCCGAACTCCGCCAGCCGAATCGGAAGCTCTTTGTACGAATGCAAGGTGCGGTTGTAGATCTGCACATGGCACGGGCAGTTCATCGGCTTGATCGCATAGGTGCGGGCCTCGCTGCCGGTCGTGAACATTTGTTCGCGGAACTTCTCCCAGTGGCCGGAGCGCTCCCATAGCGAGCGATCGACGATCTGCGGCGTGCGCACCTCCTCGTAGCCCGCCTCCTGCATCACGCGCCGAATCTCGTTTTCGATGATGCGGAACAGCGTCCAGCCCTTCGGATGCCAAAACACCATTCCCGGCGCTTCTTCCTGAAGGTGGAACAGATCCAACGCCTTGCCCAAGCGCCGGTGATCGCGCCGCTCGGCCTCCTCCAGGCGGCGGAGATACTCGGCAAGCTGCTGCTTCGTCGCCCAAGCCGTGCCGTAGATGCGCTGCAGTTGTTCGTTGGCGGCGTCGCCCTCCCAGTAGGCGCCGGCCACCTTCATGAGCTTGAAATGCCGAATGAAGCCCGTGTGCGGCACATGCGGGCCGCGGCACAAATCCGCCCAATCCCCCTGAAAATACACCGTGATCGGCTCGTCTTCCGGGATGCGCTCGATGATGCGCAGCTTGTAGCCCTCACCCCGTTCGCGGAAGAAGCGAACTGCCTCCTCGCGCGGCATCACCCGGCGCTCGATCGGGATCTTTTCCGCCGCAAGCCTCTTCATCTCGGCCTCGATGCGTTCGAGGTCCTCGGGCGTAAACGGCCGCGCATAGGCGAAGTCGTAGTAAAACCCGTCTTCGATCACGGGGCCGATCGCCACTTGCGCCTCCGGATACAGGCGCTTGACCGCCATCGCCAGAAGATGCGCCGCCGAATGGCGCAACACCTCAAGCCCTTCGGGGCTGTCCAGCGTGACGATCTGCACCTCGTCGCCATCGGCCAATGGCGTGGCGAGGTCCACGAGCCTGCCATTCACGCGCGCCGCCACTGCGTCGCGCACAAGCCTTGGCCCGATGGCCTCGGCGAGTTCCTTGGCCGTCGCGCCGTCAGGCAGGCTGCGCTCGGAGCCGTCCGGAAGCCGCACGCGAATCATCAAGCCTCCAAAAAGACACGCGCCCGCCGTGCGCAGCGGCGGGCTTGCAAGATGGTTGGCGCGGGCGGGATCGAACCGCCGACCCCCACCGTGTCAAGGTGGTGCTCTCCCACTGAGCTACGCGCCATCAAGGACGGCGAAGTCTAGGCGGCGGAGACCTCTGCGCAACAAAGCGCCCACTAGATGCCTTCTCCGTCGAAGAACCGATGCAGGCGCTCCTGCTCCTTGCGCAGATCCTCTTCCAGCTTCTTCGTGCGCTCCTTCGCGCGCGGATGCAGCGCGTCGATCCGCCGATCCACGTCCTCGATCATCTTGATCACATGCGAAAGCGCCTCGGCCACAGGGTTCGGAAGCAAATGATGATCGAGGTTGAGCTTGCCATCCACGATCACCGGCGCGGACTTGCCGACCACGGTGCCGGGAATCCCCACCACGGTGCTGTGCGGCGGCACGTCTTTGAGCACGACGGAGTTGGCGCCGATTCGGGAGCCCTCGCCGATCGTGATGGGGCCCAGCACCTTCGCGCCCGCACCGATGATCACGCCGTTTCCGATCGTCGGGTGCCGCTTGACCTTTTCCCATGTCGTTCCGCCAAGCGTCACCCCGTGGTAGAGCGTGACATCGTCGCCGATCTCGGTCGTCTCCCCGATCACGACGCCCATGCCGTGATCGATGAAGAACCTGCGGCCGATCTTCGCCCCCGGATGGATCTCGATGCCCGTCAGCCACCGCGCGAAGTGCGAGATCACGCGCGCCAAAAGCTTCCATCCGCGCCGCCACAGCGCATGCGCGATTCGGTGCAGCCAGATCGCATGCAGCCCCGGATAGCACAGCAACACCTCAAGCTTCGAGCGCGCCGCCGGATCGCGCGCGAATGCGACTTCGATGTCCTCCTTGATCATCTCAAGCCAGCGCATGCGCCGAAGGCTAGCGCCGTTCGCGCTCGGCCGCGCCTCTGTCCACCACCGCATCCAACGCCCGAAGCAAGCGGCGGCGGCGAAGCGCAAGAATCCACCGGCTTCCGCCCCATGCGCGCCAGAGAAACGCCGCGCGCACGCCGCCCAGCAGCGCTGCCCGCTGCCGCGCGCGTATCTCCGGATCGCGCAGGTGTTCGGCCTTGCCGCGCACGATGATGCGCGGGCGCACGCGCGCCGAGATCACCTCCTCATAGGCGCTGGCGGCCGACGCGATCACGCTCGGATGCAGCGGATCGCGGAAGTAGTCGATTTGCTTTTCCAGCGTGCGGATGCGCTCGGCAAGCTGCGCCATCGCCGCTTCGTCCCGCGCAAGCCTTGGCTGCACGACGAGCATCCCGAGCATGTAGCCCAAGATCGGGCGGGCGCGCATGAGCGCCCCCTCAAGCACCCTTCGCGCCAGCCGGGCGCTTCCCATCAGCGCGGCATAGCCGCCGTAGAGCGCGCACGGGTCCGGATCCGCGCGCACGATCCCGCTCAGAAGCCGCGCCATCGCCTCGCGATCGGCCGCGCCCTTCATCGCAAGATCGTCCACGATCCGCGCCGCCTGCGCGACCATCGCCAAGGCGGCTGCGCGCTTGAGCCAAGCCTCGTCCATCGCCAGCCGCACGCTTTCACGCGGCTGGGGCGCGCGCAATCATCCCGATAGACTTTGAAAGATGAAGCTTCGGATAGACGAGCTTTTGGTGCGTCGGGGGCTTGCGGAATCGCGCACGAAGGCGCAGCGGATGTTGATGGCGGGCCTTGTGTTCGTCAACGGCCAGCGCGTGGACAAGCCCGGCGCGAAGGTGCCGGCGGAGGCCGAAATCTCGGTGCGGGAAACGCTTCCCTATGTCTCGCGCGGCGGCGTGAAGCTTGCGCATGCGCTCGATGCGTTCGCGCTTTCGCCGAAGGGGCGCGTCTGCCTCGATGTCGGCGCCTCCACCGGCGGCTTCACCGACGTGCTGCTCCAGCGAGGAGCGGCGCGCGTGTATGCGCTCGATGTCGGCCACGGGCAGCTGCACTGGAAGCTCCGAAACGATCCTCGCGTCGTGAACATGGAGCGCACGCACCTCGACCGCCTGCGCGACGGGATCATCCCCGAGCCTGTGGAAGCCATCACGATCGATGTCTCGTTCATCAGCGTCAAGCGGGCGCTCGCCGCCGCCTGGCCGGTGCTGGAAGAAGGCGGCTGGTGCGTCGCACTCGTCAAGCCCCAGTTCGAGGTGGGCCCGAAGCTGTTGCGCAAGGGCGTGGTGCGCGACGAAGCCGCGCGAATGGCCGCGGTGGCCGAAGCGCGCGCCTTTGCGGAGACGCTTGCGGGCGCGCGCGTGTTAGGCGTTGTGCCCTCGCCGATCCAAGGGCCGAAGGGCAATCAGGAATACTTGCTTGCGCTCGTGAAGCGCTAGAACCTCGCCCGCACGAGATCGGCCGAAAGCGCGATATCCCGCCCCTGCACGTCCAGCTTCGGCGTGGGAAGCGCAAAGCGCACCTTGCCGTCCTCGATTTCGGCCGCCGCGCGCGTATTGATGTAAACGCCGTAGGCCGTGCCCGCGATGATGCCCACGCCGGTGCCGGTGAGCACATAGCTTACCGTGTTCTTCGCCGATTGATTGCCGATCAGCGCAAAGCCCAGCCCCACAACAGCGCCGATCCCCGCGCCATAAAGCGCGTCTTCAAACACATTCTGCACCTCATAATCCGCCGCCTTCGCCGGCGCCGCCCACAGCGCCGCAGCCAACATCCCCACGAGGACCTTCTTCATCTTTCCCTCCTTGTTCAGCCTTCCAGCGCTTGCAGGATCTGCTCAAGCGCGTGCTTGGCGTCGTCGAACAGCATCATCGTTTTGTCCATGTAGAAAAGCGGATTGTCCACGCCCGCATAGCCAGGCGCAAGCGAGCGCTTGATGAAGATCACATGCCGCGCCTTGTCCACCTCCAGCACCGGCATGCCGTAGATCGGCGTGGATGGATCGTTCTTCGCCGCCGGGTTCGTCACGTCGTTCGCACCAACCACGAGCGCCACGTCGGCATCGGCGAACTCGTGGTTGATCTCGTCCATCTCGAACACCAAATCGTAAGGCACATCGGCCTCGGCCAAGAGCACGTTCATATGCCCGGGCATCCGCCCCGCCACCGGATGGATCGCAAACTTCACCTCCACCCCTGCGGCCAGCAACCGATCCACGACCTCCTTGAGCGCATGCTGCGCGCGCGCCACCGCCAATCCATAGCCCGGCACGATGATCACCTTGCGCGCATTCTTGAGCAAAAACGCCGCATCCTCCGGCGAGCCGCGATTCACGGGGCGCTCGGCTTGCGCGCCCTTGGCCGCCACCGCCTCGCCGCCGAAGCCGCCCAAGATGACGCTAATGAACGAGCGGTTCATCGCCCGACACATGATGTAGGACAAAATCGCACCCGAAGAGCCGACAAGCGCACCTGCGACGATCAGCATCTCGTTGGAAAGCGTAAAGCCCACGCCGGCCGCCGCCCATCCCGAATACGAGTTCAGCATCGAAACGATTACCGGCATATCCGCCCCGCCGATCGGCACGACCAGAAGCACGCCCAGCACGAACGCGACGAGATTCATCGCAACCAGCGCCGCCCAGTTCGGCGCGGCAAAGAACCAAACGATGCAGCCGACGATCACCGCGGCCAGCGCCAGATTGATCGCATGCCGCCCCGGCAAAAGCAGCGGCTTGCTGCTCAATAGCCCTTGCAGCTTCCCGAACGCGACGAGGCTTGCCGTGAACGTGATCGCACCGATCACCGCGCCCACCGCAAGCTCCACGCGGCTTGCGGGACGAAGCGCGCCTTCCAAAGCGATCCCATACTGCACCGGATCGGCGAACGCGGCCGCCGCGATCAACACCGCCGCAAGCCCCACGAGCGAGTGCATCAGCGCCACGGTTTGCGGCATGTGCGTCATCGGCACGCGCCGCGCGGCCACCCAGCCGATCGCGCCGCCCGCGGCGAACATCAACGCAATCCAAACATAGTTCTCCACGCCCGGCTGCATGAGCGTGATCGCGATCGCGAGCGCCATGCCCAGCATCCCGAGCACGTTGCCGCGCCGCGCCGTCTCCGGATGCGCAAGCCCCTTGAGCGCCAGGATCAAGAGCACCGACGCCGCGAGATACGAAAGGGCGGTCGCGTTCGCGCCGAGCACCTATCGCTCCCGCCGTTTGAACATCGCCAGCATCCGCTGCGTCACGGCAAAGCCGCCGACGATGTTGATCGCGGTCAGAAACACGGCCGCAAGCCCCAACACCGTGGAGAGCTTGAGCTCAGCCGGCCCCGCCGCAAGCAACGCGCCGACGATCACGATGCTTGAGATCGCGTTCGTGAGGCTCATCAGCGGCGTGTGCAACGCCGGCGTCACGCCCCAAATCACATGGTAGCCCACGAACACGGCCAGCACGAACACCGTGATCGCAAACACGAACGGATCCACGCCTGCATGCGCCGCCATCACGCCTCCTTGAAAAACTCCGCCCGGTTGGGTCGGCCCTCCGCACACAACAGCGCGGCCTGATAGATCTCGTCGTCCTCGGGCACGGCAAGCGCTCCCTCTTGCACCATCGGCGAAACGAACGCCAGCACGTTGCGCGCAAAAAGCCGGGAAGCATCCACAGGCATCGTCGCCGGAAGGTTCGTCGGCCCCAGGATCAACACGCCATTGACGACGACCTCCTCGTCCGGCTTCGAAAGCGGGCAGTTGCCTCCGCTGGCTGCGGCCAGATCCACGATCACCGAGCCCGGCCGCATCCGCCGAACCGTCTCTTCCTCCACGAGGATCGGCGCGCGGCGCCCAGGAATCTGCGCAGTCGTGATCACGACATCGGCCTCGGCGGTGCGCTCGGCCACAAGCGCCTTGAGCCTTGCCTGTTCCTCTTCGGTGAGCTCGCGCGCGTATCCCCCTTCGCCTTCGGCATCCAGCCCCTCCAGCTCGATGAAGCGCGCGCCAAGGCTTTCCACCTGCTCCTTCGTCGCGCGGCGCACGTCGAACGCCTCCACCACCGCGCCCAAGCGCCGGGCGGTGGCGATCGCCTGCAAGCCCGCCACGCCTGCGCCGAGCACGAGCACCCGCGCCGGCTGCACCGCGCCGGCCGCGGTCATCAGCATCGGGAAGTATTTCGGAAGCCGGCTTGCCGCGAGCACCGCTGCCTTGTAGCCGGCGATGCTGGCTTGGCTGGAAAGCACATCCATGCTTTGCGCGCGTGAAATGCGCGGGATCAGCTCCAGCGCGAACGCGCGAATCCGGCGCGCAAGGAGCTCCTTCTTGTGCGGATAGCTGTGCGGCGCAAACAGCGCCACGACCGTGGCGCCCTCAGGGATCGCCTCCAACTCCTCGGCGCTCGGCGCCTGCACCTTGAGCACGAGATCCGCGCCCGCCAGCGCCTCGGCCGCGGACGAAACGATCTTCGCGCCCGCGTTTTCGTAGTCCGCATCGGCGATGAACGCGCCCGCGCCCGCACCGGCCTCGACGACGACATCCACGCCCATCGCCGCAAGCTTGCGCACCGTCTCCGGGGTGGCGGCCACGCGCCGCTCGCCCTTGGCGGTTTCGCGGATGATCGCTGCCTTCAACGCGCCTCCTCACCCCCGCGCGGGACGGCGGGGATTGTAGACCTTCGCAGAGCACCTGCAACCGGCCAGCCCGGCCACGGCGCGATCCGCTCCACGCCGGCAAGGCTTGGGGGCGGGATCGCCATCTCCGGCCACACGTCTCGCGCAGGCAACCAGGCATGCGCATAGCGCTTGAGATCGGAGCCGAGCATCTCGCCGTCGTAGGCGAGCACATCCAGATCCAAGGTGCGCGGGCGAAAGCCCCGCATCGCTTCGTTGCGCCCCGCCTCCGCTTCCCATGCCCGAAGCTCCGCTTTCAGCGCATCCAGCGGCGGCGCGTCCAGGATTCGCACGCATGCGTTCACGAAAGGGGGTGCATCCATCCCGACTGCCGGCGAGCGATACAGGTGCGAAAAAAGCAAGCGCCTAAACCGGGCCAGAAACTTGCGCGCCGCATACGGAAGCCAGCGCTCCGGCTCGATGTTCGAGCCGATCCCCACGAGCGCATCAGCCACGGCGGCGCTCGATGAGGATGGCCACGTTCTCCGCCCGGCGCACTGCCCCAGGTTTCGATACCTTCACGCGCACCCACGGGGCCCCGAACTCATCAAGCACGATGCGCGCGCATGCCTCCGCCAACGACTCGAGAAGCTGGAACGAAGAGCCCTCGACGAATGCCAGCAAACGCTTGGCCACGGCCTTGTAGTCCAGCGCATCCTCGATCGCATCCGAGCGCGCGGCGCGCGCGACATCCCAGCCCATGGCCAGATCCAGGCGCACGCGCTGGCGCACGCGCCGCTCCCAGTCGTAGATCCCGATCACGGTGCGGGCTTCCAGCCCTTCGATCAACACCTGATCCTGCATCGCGCCTCCGGCGGATTGACGCCTGCGGCGCCAACGCTGACAATGCCGCCACTGCTCGACAAGGAGGTCGGGACCATGAATCACGAAGTGGTGCGCACGAACGAGCAAGTCGTGGCCTGCTCCGGGGATGGGCAGCATCCGCTCGTCTACCTCAATCTCAAACAGGGAAAAGCCCGTTGCCCTTACTGCAGCCGCGAATTCGTGCGCGAGGCCGAAGAGCCAGAGGAAAACTGCTAGCCGCTCATCGCGGCGCGCAATTTGCGAAGCGCGCGCATCTCCAACTGCCGCACGCGCTCGATCGAAACGCCAAACTCCTCGGCCAATTCCCTCAATGTCGCGCCCGGCTCTTTAAGATAACGCCGCTCCACAATCCGGCGCTCGCGCGCGTTGAGCTTTCCTAGTGCTTCCTCTAGGCGCTCGCGCGCGTGGTTGCCGGCGTCCACCTCAGCGACGATCTCTTCCGGCGTCGGATCGGGCGCGGGCAGCGCCTGGATGAGGCTTGCGCCTTCGTCGTTTTCCGCATCCACCGAAACATCCCGCTGCAAAAAGAGGTTGGCGATCGCCTGATATTCATGCGGCTCTAAGCCGTAGTGCTCGGCCACTTCCTCCAAGTTTTTGCCTTCCAGGGCGGCGATCGCGTGCTTGGCGCGCTGCAGACCCGCAAAGATCCGCCGCTGCAGCTTCGTCGTGCCCACCTTGACGATGCTCCACGAGCGCAGGATGTAGTCGTGAATTGCTGCGCGAATCCACCAAGAGGCGTAGGTGCTGAGCCGAAAGCCGCGATCCGGATCGAAGCGGTTGATCGCGTGCATCAGCCCGAGCACCCCTTCTTGAATCAAGTCCTCTTCCGGCAGGCCAAAGTGGCGGTATTCGCGCGCGATCGCGGCCACGGTGTGCAGCCCGTGCAGGATCAGGCGCTGGCCTGCGGCGTAGTCGCGCTTTTCGCGCCATAGCCTGGCAAGCCTTTCTTCCTCCTCGCGATCCAGCTTCGGGATTCGGCGCAGTTCCTGATAGAAGCGCTCAAGCGCGGTCAGCGCCTTGGCGGGAACGGGAAGCGCCGCCGGGCGCGGCGCCGGCAACGCCGGAGAAGCCTTGGGCGGCTGCTTGGTTTGTTTCGTTTCGGGCATCACGCTCTCGCTTGGCGATGTTCAATAATCAGCTTATCCGCAAGCCGCCGCCCGCTCAACCGCGCACGACGAAGTTCACCAGCCTCCCCGGCACGACAATGGTCTTGACGATCTCGCCCTGCAGCCAGCGCGCGAGCTTCGCATCGGCCTTGGCAAGCGCAAGCAGCGCCTCGGCATCGGCATCGGGCGCAGCGCGCACCTCACCCCGGCGCTTGCCGTTGACCTGCACGACGAACACCGCCTCTTCCTCTTTCAGCCAGCGCGGATCGGGCTTGGGCCACGGGCTTTCCGCAGCCGGCGTCTCCAGGCCCAGCCTTTCGCCGCATTCGCAGGCGAGATGCGGCGCGAACGGCGCAAGCATCACCGCCAGCGCAGAAAGCGCTTCCTTGCGGCAGGCGCGGCTTGCGCGCGCGGCCTGAATGGCGTTCGCAAGCTCCATCAGCGCCGCAATCGCGACATTGAAGCCGTAGTCCTTCTCCAGCGCATCGGTCACGCGCTGGATCGTGCGTGCCAGCACTCGGCGAAGCTTCTCGTCCTCGGCGGGATCGCCCGCCTCCGGCGCATCAGAAAGCTCGCGCACCAGACGCCAGACGCGCTGCGCGAAGCGCCACATGCCCTCCACGCCCTGCTCGCTCCATTCCAAGTCCTTTTCGGGCGGCGCGGCAAAGAGGATGAAGAGCCGCGCCACATCGGCGCCGTAGCGTGCGACGATCGCATCCGGATCCACGATGTTGCCCTTGGACTTGCTCATCTTCGCGCCGTCTTTGAGCACCATGCCCTGCGTGAGCAAACGCTGGAAAGGCTCCGGCCCCACTTCTTTCGGGATCACGCCGAGATCGCGCATCACCTTGTGGAAGAAGCGGGCGTAGAGCAGGTGCAACACCGCATGCTCCACGCCGCCGATGTATTGATCCACCGGCATCCAGCGCGCGACGCGCTCCGGATCCACCATGCGCCGGTCTTCGTCCGGCGAGCAGAAGCGATGCATATACCAGCTTGACTCCACGAAGGTGTCGAACGTGTCGGTCTCGCGCCGCGCCGGCCCGCCGCAGCGGGGGCATCGGGTTTCCACGAACGGCGCGTGTTCGGCAAGCGGCGAGGCGCCCCCTTGCGGCGTCAGATCCTCGGGCAGCACCACGGGCAGCGCCTCGTCCGGCACCGGCACGATGCCCTCGGGGTTGTCGTCGCTGCGGCAGCGCGCGCAGTAGACGACCGGAATCGGCGCGCCCCAGTAGCGCTGGCGCGAGATGAGCCAGTCGCGCAGCCGGTATTGCACCGCAGGGCCGCCCAGTCCCTTTTCGGCCAAACTGTCCGCGATCGCGCGCCGCGCCTCGGCCGACGGCATCCCGGAAAACTCGCCCGAATCCACGAGCATTCCATCTTCGGTGAACGCGCCTTGCGCCTCCACATCCCATGCGCCTTCCTTCGGGCGCACCACTTGGCGTATCGGAAGCCCGTAAGTATTGGCGAACGCATAGTCGCGCTCGTCGTGCGCCGGCACCGCCATCACCGCACCGGTGCCGTAGCCGGAAAGCACATAGTTCGCAACCCACACCGGCACCGGCTCACCGGTCAGCGGATGGCGCACCTCCACCCCGAGCGGCGCGCCCTTTTTCTCCATCGTCGCGAGATCCGCCTCGCGCACCGGCGCGCGTTCGTGTTCCTCCACGATCGCGCGCACGGCCGCATCGCGCGCCGCGGCCTCCACGGCCAGCGGATGATCGGGCGCGACCGCCACGAAGGTGACGCCGAACAACGTGTCGGCGCGGGTCGTGAAGACCTCCAGCGCCCCGTCGCGATCCATGAACGGAAAGCGCACGCGCGCGCCCTCGGATCGCCCGATCCACTGCCGCTGCATTTCGACCACATGCCGCGGCCAGCCGTCGAGCAACTCCAGATCCTGCAAGAGTTCTTCGGCATAGGCGGTGATGCGGAAAAACCATTGCCGAAGCTTTCGCCGCCGCACGGGCGTATCGCAGCGCCAGCAGCATCCATCCACCACCTGCTCGTTGGCGAGCACCGTCGCGCAGGCCTCGCACCAGTTCACCTCGGCCTCGGCGCGATACGCGAGGCCGCGCTCAAGCATCCGCAAAAACAGCCACTGCTCCCATCGGTAGTATTCCGGCCGGCAGGTGGCGATCTCTCTCGACCAATCGTAGGAAAACCCCAGCCGCTTGAGCTGGTCCTTCATGAACGCGATGTTCTCGTAGGTCCAGACGGCCGGGGGCTTGCCGTGCTTGATCGCGGCGTTCTCGGCCGGAAGCCCGAACGCGTCCCAGCCGATCGGATGCAGCACGTTGAACCCGCGCATGCGCTTGTAGCGCGCGATCGCATCGCCGATCGTGTAGTTGCGCACATGCCCCATGTGCAGCCGCCCGGACGGATACGGAAACATCACAAGGCAATAGAACCGCGGGCGCGCATCGTTCGGATCGTCCGACGCGCGCCATTGGCCGGACGCCTCCCAGCGCGCCTGCCACTTGGCCTCCACCCGCTTCGGATCGTAGCGCATCGCAGCTCGCCTCCCTCGGCTTGATGCGCAAAGCCTATCCGGAAAGACGGGCTTTGTCCGAACGTTTACCGGTTATTGTTGCCGGAAAGCGCCTTGATCTGCGCGGCGAGATAGTCGCCCGTGGACTGCAAGACGCTCATCGCGCGCTCCATTTCGGCAAAGGCGCGCACAAGTTCCTGGCGGCGCATCTCAAGCGCATGCTTGAGCGCTGTGATGCGGTCTTGCGCTGCTTGGACGTCCGCATCGCCGGCTGCAATCATCGTTTGCAACGCGCCGGTGAAGGGATTCGCCCATTGATCGAGCCTTGCCGCCAACGCAGCGCCTGCGCCGATGCGCACGTCCATCGTCGCGGTGATCGGGGCGTTTCCGGTGTAGAACACCGCCATGCCGTCCACGGGGCCTGCCGCGCCGGTGAGCGTGCGCCCGCGGCCCGTGGCCGCAAAGCCGTTGATCGTGCCGGCGACATCCACGCCCTGCACGGTTTGATTGGCGATCCCGAGCACATCGGTCGTCTGCGAAATGGAAAACCCCGCCGACGAGCCAAACCCGCGGCTGCGGATCTCCACGCCGTTGCCCGCTGCGATCGCTTCCAGATCAAGAGGGTTTCGGCCTGCGGTGAGCACCTGCTCCGTGCCGAAGGCGAGCGTGCCGCCCCCTTCGTTGTGCGCGACAAGCTGCAGCGAAAGCTGGCTTTCGCCGCTGGTGGCGTCCGTGATCACGATGTGTCCGCTTGCATCCAGCGAGGCCGTGATCGCATGGGCATAGGCGGATTCGATCGCGGCGAGCAAATCGCCGAGCGTCGTCGCATTCGGATCCGCGATCGTGAAGGTTTGCGCAATCGCGCGGCCGTAGTGGTCCGTGCCTTGGATTGCGATCGTATCCCCCGGCTGCACGCCGAGCCCCAACGCGGCGAACGTGGTGCTTGCGGTCGCAGGCGCGCCGCCAGCCGTGAGCGCCTGCGAAAGCTGATGCTTTTCGGTGTAGCTGCGCGCAAACTCGGCGTTCAGCGCATCGAGCACCTGCTGCAGCGTCATCCCGGCGGTGAGGTTCACCTGTGCCACCCGGCCCGTCGCGGTCTCTGTGATCGTGACCGTGGACGAGGCGGACACGCCCGCCGAAAGATCGGCCGTGCCCACTATATCCGCGCGCAACGCAGGCTGCGTGATCTGCACTGTGTAGCTGCCGGAGGCCGGCTGGAACGCTGGCGTCAGAAACGTCAGCCCTGCCGCGCTCGTGCTGCCTGAAGCGACGAAGACGTCGCGGATCGCCTCCGGCGCATCGTTCAGAAACTTGGCAAACAACGAGTCGTTGATCCGAAGATGGCCCTTCTCGTCCGGCTCGATGCCGATCTTCACGAGGCTGTTGCGATCCGGCGCAAGGCCCGGAAGCTCACGCAATAAGCTATCAGCAAGCTCGCTTTGGATCGCGTGCAACGCCGCCTCGCCCGCAAGCGGGCCGCTTGTTCCCTTGGCCTCGTCAAACGCAAACTGGGCGTTCAAGAAATCCGCCACCTCGTTGTAGGCGTCCACGAACGCCTGCACCGAGGCGCGCAGCGCCTCTCTGTCCACGCCGATCGTCATCGTGATCGTCGTTGCGGGATCGGCCTGTTTCAGATCCAGCGTAAGGCCGGGGATCGCATCCGTGATCGTGTTGCTCGCGCGCGTAAGCGTAAGCCCATCGATCACGACCTTCGCGTCTTGCCCCTGCTGCAAGACCTGGTAGGCGTTGGCGCTCGCCGGAGCGCCCAGCCCCAGCCCTGCAAGCGCTCCGCCCGCATCAAGATCCACGCCGCCGATCTGGAACCCTTGCGCGCCCGTCTGGGTGCTTGCGATCACAAGCCGCACATCGCCAGTTGCGACCTGAATCGCCGAAGCCTGCACCCCCACGCCCAGATCATTGATCTTGCGCGCGATGTCGGCCGCGCTGTCCGAGGCGTGCACCGTGACCGTCGCGCCGTTGATCTGGAAACTTCCGGCAAGACCGAGCGGATCCGAAACGGTCGCAGCCGGCGCACCAGCGGCCGTCTGGATCGCGGCTCCAGAGCCGATGCGCATGGCCTGCGCAAGTTGTTGGATTACGATCGTATGCGTGCCGGGGAGCACATTTTGGGAGCCGCTCACTTCAAGCATTTGCGCGGCCGGCGTAGTCGAACTGCTGGCAAGCGTCGCCGTATAGGAAAAAAAGCTTCCGCCATCCGCAAGCGACTCGGCGGCATGCTTGAGCGCGAGAAGCTTGTCGTTCAATTGGCGGAGCAAGTCCTGCTTGTGGTGAATCGCCTCCACCTGCTTTTCAATCCGGTCGATCTCCGCCCTGCGCGGCGCAAGCAACTCCTCAATCGCGCCCTTGACGTCAAAGTTGGCGACCAGCCCCGAAATCTGGCTCAATCCCGCCATAAGCTTACGCCTTCCGGTTCAGGATCAGGCCGATCATCTCCGCGATCGCCGCCTGCTGGCGGAGAAGCTCCTTCGGCGG
>CAZTLD010000003.1:15719-21836 GCA_964614395.1 uncultured Zetaproteobacteria bacterium | reverse complement strand
CCGAACGCCACCAGCGCCAGCGCCACAAGCCCCGCAGCCAACTGCTGCCAGTGCCGCTCGATCCACTCCCGCCAGATCTGCGCGCGCAGCTCGCGCTGGATCTCTTCGGCTTCCAGCGGCGTGTGCGGTTCAGCCATCGAAGGTCCTCCTTTCGGCGCGTGGGCGAACGCTAGGCGGGCGCCCGAACGCGCGCCAGCCTATTTCGCAAGCCATCGGGCGGCTTCGGGGCTGCGCCAGCAAAGCAGCTTGCGCCGATACTCTTCGGGATCCTTGATCGTGGTGAGCTTGCCTTCGCGGGGGTAGAGCGCATCCCAAAGCCGCGACACCCAAAAGCGCAGCGCGGCAAGCCTCAGCGCCGCAACCAGCAGCGCCTCTTCGGCCGGCTCCAGCGTCCTCACCTCGGCGTAGCTGCGCAGGAAAAGAGCGGCGCGCTCAAGCCCGCGGGCCTCGGCGTCCAGCGCCAGCGCATTCGTGGCGATGGCCAGATCCAAAAGCCATGCGGCGTTGTGGGCGTAGTAAAAGTCGATCACGCCGGAGATTTCGCCTTCGCAGACGAGCAGGTTGTCCACGAACAAATCGCCGTGGATGGGGCCGGAAGGAAGATCCGTTCTCTCCAGTGCGGTTTCGCTTTGCCAGGCCAGTTCTTCCTCCAGAAGGCGCGCAGCCTCCTTCCCCCAGCGCGCGGCCACCGCCGGCGCGATTTCGCGGATCGTGCGCGCAAGCCAAACGAGACCGGTGGGCGACGGGCGGTGGCGCGGAAAGTCGGCCGCGGCAAGGTGCATGCGGGCAAGAAGCCTTGCCGCCTGCGCCAAAAGCGCGTCGGAAAGCCGCTCCTGCGTGGCGCCCGGAAGGCGCGTGATCACGCATCCGTGTTTGCCGCGGTGCGTGAACCACAGCGCGCCGTCGGTGCGGGGGACGACCGCGGGCGCCGGAATGCCGCGCTGGGCGAGATGGCGCATGAGTTCCAAAAAATAGGGCAGGTCCTGCGGATCCACCCGCTCGAAGATCGTGAGCACGAAACGCCCCTGTTCGGTATCCACGAAGTAGTTCGTGTTTTCGATGCCGGCGGCGATGGGCTCCGCCGCCACGAGCGCCCCCAGCGGATAATCCTGCAAAATCTTGCGGATAGCGTCGTCCGTCAGCTCCGTGTAAACGGCCATCGTGCCTCCTCGCGCGAAGTTTGCCCGTCGATCGGCCCTGTCGGTAGCGTTCGCGGCATGGAGCAACTCGTGATCGAAGGCGGGCGGCCGCTCGTGGGCGAGGTGGAGATCAGCGGCGCGAAGAACGCTGCGCTCCCCTTGCTTGCCGCTTCGCTGCTCGCGGACAGGCCGGTCGTGCTCAAGCGCGTGCCGCATCTGCGGGATGTGAGCACGATGCTCACGGTGCTCGCGCATGAAGGGGCGGAGGTCGCGTTCGACGACGAGGGGCTCGTGCACATCGATGCCACGCGCGTCCATCGTCCGGAGGCGCCCTATGCGATCGTGAAGACGATGCGCGCCTCTGCATTGGTGCTCGGGCCGCTGGTCGGCCGCTTCGGCCGGGCGCGGGTGGGGCTGCCCGGCGGCTGTGCGATCGGCGCGCGCCCGATGGACCTGCACCTGAAAGGGCTGGAGGCGATGGGCGCCACCGTGCGCATCGAGCAGGGAGACATCGTGGCCGAAGCGCCAAAGGGGCTTTCCGGCACGCATTTCGTGTTCGATCGCGTCACCGTCACCGGCACGGAAAACCTGATGATGGCCGCAGTCTTCGCGCGGGGCACGACGGTGCTGGAGAACGCGGCGCGCGAGCCGGAGGTGGTGAATCTCGCCGAGACGCTCAACGCCTGGGGTGCAAAGATCCGCGGCGCAGGTAGCGACCGCATCGAAATCGAGGGGGTGGGGGCGCTTTCCGGCGGCGAGGCCACGGTGATTCCGGATCGGATCGAGGCGGGCACCTATTTGGCGGCCGGGCTCATCACCGGCGGCGAGGTGTGTGCGCGCGCCTGCATCCCGCAGCATCTCGATGCGTTTTTGGCGCGCGTGCGCGAGGCTGGCGCCGTCGTGGAAGAGGGGGAGGACTGGGTGCGCGTGCGCGCGCCGGAGCGGCTTCGGGCGGTGAGCATCCGCACGCAGCCCTATCCGGGGTTTCCCACCGATCTGCAGGCGCAGTTCATGGCGATGATGACCTTGGCCCGGGGCAGCAGCGTGATCCGGGAGACGATCTTCGAAAACCGCTTCATGCATGTGCCGGAGCTGATGCGCATGGGGGCGCAGATCGAAATCGACGGCGACACCGCGATCGTGCACGGCGTAGAGCGGCTCACCGGCGCGCCGGTGATGGCCTCGGATCTGCGGGCCTCGGCAAGCCTCGTGTTGGCGGGTTTGGCCGCCGAGGGCACGACCGTCGTGCAGCGCATCTACCACATCGACCGGGGCTATGAGCGCATCGAGGAAAAGCTCGCGCGGCTGGGGGCGCGCATCCGTCGCGAGGGGGGCGCCGAGGCCTGGCGGATGGCGGCCAGCCTATGAGCCTGGTGATCGCGCTTCCGAAGGGGCGGCTTTTGGCGCCGGCATTGGAGCTTCTGGCGCGCGCGGGGATAGAGCCCGTTGAAGATCCGCGCCGGAGCCGCAAGCTCATCCTCGAAGGACGGCCGTTTCAAGGGCATCCGCTTCGCTTTCTGGTGATGCGCGCGATGGATGTGGCCACCTTCGTCGAGCGCGGGGCGGCCGACTGTGGCATCGTCGGGCGGGATCTGTTGCTGGAGCAGCGCCCGCGCGTGCTGGAGCCGATTTCGCTTGGGATTGGGCGCTGCCGCCTAGTCGTCGCGGCACGCAACGGCGCGCGCAGCCTCCCGCAGCCGGGCGCGCGCGTGCACGTGGCGACGAAATACGGGCGCTTGGCCCGCGAGTGGTTCGCAGCCCGAGGCGTGGAGGCCGACATCGTGAAGCTTTACGGCTCGATCGAGCTTGCCCCGCTCGTCGGCTTGGCCGACTATATCGTGGATTTGGTGGAAACCGGCCGCACGCTCAAGGAGAACGACCTAGCCGAGCTTGCCACGATCGCGCCGATCGAGTCCCGCTGGATCGTGAATCCCGGCGCGATGGCGACGAAGCACGAGGCGATCGCTGCGATCCTTGAGGCGGTGGCGGGGGCCAAGGAGGAGGCATGAGCGCACCGATCTGGACGACGGCGGATCCGGATTTCGAAGCCCGCTTTCAGGCGCTGTTGGCGCGCGGCGAGGCCGTGGCGGCCGAGGTGCGCGCGCAGGTGGCCGAGATCATCGCGCGCGTGCGCAAGGAGGGGATCGAGGCGGTCTGCGCCTACACGCGCGCGTTCGACGGCTGGGATGCCAGCCCCGAGACGATCGAGATCCCGTTCGCCCGCTTTGAAGAGGCTTGGCAGCGCATCTCCGCCGAGGATCGCGAGGCGCTGGAGTTGGCGGCGCGGCGCATCCGCGCCTACCACGAGCGGCAAAGGCGCGAGGGCTGGCGCTATCGCGACGACGAGGGCATGGAGCTGGGGCTGCGCATCACCCCGCTGGATCGCGTCGGGATCTATGTGCCTGGCGGCAAGGCGGCGTATCCGTCCAGCGTGTTGATGAACGCGATTCCGGCGCGCGTGGCCGGCGTGGAGGAGGTCGTGATGGCCGTGCCCACGCCGCGCGGCGAGGTCAACGAGTTGGTGCTTGCGGCGGCGTTCGCGGCCGGCGTGCACCGCGGCTACGCGGTGGGCGGCGCGCAGGCGGTGGCGGCGCTTGCGTTCGGCGCTGGCCCCATCCCGCGCGTGGACAAGATCGTCGGCCCCGGCAACGCCTACGTCGCGGAGGCCAAGCGGCAGGTGTTCGGCCAGGTCGGCATCGACATGATCGCGGGGCCTTCCGAGATCGTCGTCGTGGCCGACGGCGGCGACCCGCGGTGGCTGGCGGCGGATCTCCTGTCGCAGGCTGAGCACGACGAGGATGCGCAGGCCGTGTTCATCACCACGGAGCTCGGCTTGGCCGAGCAGGTGCGCCAGGCGCTCGATGCGCTGCTGGAGAGGCTTTCCCGGCGCGCGATCGCCGCAAAGGCGCTGGCCGAGCGCGGGGCGCTCATCGTCGTGCAGGACTGGGCGGAGGCGGTGGAACTCGTCAACCGCATCGCGCCCGAGCATCTGGAGTTGGCGATGGAGGATCCGGAGCTTTTGCTTCCCTATGTGCGGCATGCGGGCGCGATCTTCCTTGGGCCCTACACGCCGGAGACGATCGGGGATTACATCGGCGGGCCGAACCATGTGTTGCCGACTTCGGGCACGGCGAGGTTTTCGTCGGGGCTTTCCGTGGACGATTTCGTGAAGAAGACCACGCTGTTGCGCGCCACGCCGGAAGGGTTGCGGCAGTTGGGGCCGGCTGCGGCGCATCTGGCGCACCGCGAGGGGCTGGATGCGCATGCGCTCGCCGTCGAGATCCGGTTGCAATCGGGAGAGATGGAGTGATCCGTCAGGACATCCGCCAAATGCGCGCCTATCCGGCGCCGCGCGGCACGCCGCGCATCAAGCTCGATGCGATGGAGTGCACCTATCCGCTGCCAGAGGCGCTCACAAAGGAGCTTGCCCGCCGCTTGGCGCGGGAGCCGGTGGGGCGCTATCCGGACGCGGAGGCCGAGGCGCTTCGCGCGCGCATCGCCGAGCTGCACGGCATCGCGCCGGAGCAGGTGCTGCTCGGCAACGGCTCCGACGAGATCCTGCAGATGCTGATGATTGCAGCCGATCCCGGCCCGATCGCGGTGCCGGAGCCGACTTTTGTGATGTATGCGGTGATCGCGCAGTGGCTGCGCCGACCGGTGGTGCGCTTTCCGCTCGATCGCCGCTTCATGCTCGATGCCGACCGCTTCATGCAGCTGTGCGCGCAGGAGCGCGCTGAGCTTGTGTTTCTCGCCTGCCCGAACAATCCCACGGGAAACCTGTGGCCGGAGGCGGCGGTGCGCCGCATCGTGGACAACTACATGGGGCTGGTCGTGATCGACGAGGCCTACTGGCCGTATGCGGCGCGCGATCATCTGCATCTCGTGTCCGACCACGTCGTGGTCGTGCGCACGTTCTCGAAGCTTGGCTGGGCGGGGCTGCGGATCGGCTATTTGATCGGGGATGCGGCGCTGGTGCAAGAGCTCAACAAGGTGCGCCTGCCTTACAATGTCGGGCGGCTCAATCAGGCGGCGGCGCTGGTGTTTTTGGAACACTGGGATGTGTTCATGGAGATCGCCGCCAAGGTGCGCGCCGAGCGCGCGCGCCTTTCTGCGATGCTGGCGGAGATTCCGGGCGCGGAGGTGTTTCCGTCGGAGACGAACTTCGTGCTGGTGCGCGTGCCGGATGCGGTGCGCGCCGATGCGGCGCTCAAACAGCGCGGGATCTGGGTGAAAAACCTGCACGGCACGCACCCAGAGCTTCATCACTGCCTGCGCATCACGGTGGGGCTTCCGGAGGAAAACGACGAGGTTGTGGAGGCGTTGGCCTCCGTGTTTCGGGAGGCGGCATGAAGCGGATGGCTGAGGTCGCGCGCGCTACGAAAGAAACGAACATTCGCGTGCGCTGGGTGCTGGACGGGGCAGGCCACGCGGAGCTATCTACCGGCATCGGCTTTTTCGATCACATGCTCGATCAGCTCGCCCGGCACGGCGGCTTCGATCTGTTCGTGCACGCCGAAGGGGATCTGCATGTGGACATGCACCACACCGTGGAGGATGTGGGCATCTGCCTGGGCGAGGCGCTGCACGACGCGCTCGGCGACAAAAAAGGCATCGCCCGCTTCGGGTTCTTCTACGCGCCGCTCGATGAGGCGCTCGCGCGCGCGGTGGTGGATCTTTCCGGGCGGCCGGGGCTCGTGTACGCAGTGGAGCTGCCCCGCGAGCGCATCGGCGAGATGGACGCCGAGCTCTTCCGCGAGTTCTTCCAGGCCTTCGCCAATCACGCGCGCTGCACGCTGCATCTGGATCTGTTGCGCGGCGTCAACGCCCACCACATGATCGAGGCCGTCTTCAAGGCCTTTGCCCGCGCGCTGAAGGCGGCGGTGGCGATCGATCCCAACGCCAGGGGGATCCCGAGCACGAAAGGCGCCCTTTAGGTTTGACAAAACGGGCGTTGTGATCTTTGATCCATTCCCGCAAA
>CAZTLD010000003.1:11652-15619 GCA_964614395.1 uncultured Zetaproteobacteria bacterium | reverse complement strand
GCGCCCTTTAGGTTTGACAAAACGGGCGTTGTGATCTTTGATCCATTCCCGCAAAATTCCCGCAAACCTCTTGGGATAAGGGAGCGGAATGGCGTCGGAAGAGCAAGGGATCCCGCCGGAAAAGGCCAAGGAGCTTCTCGAGTCGGTCTCGTTTGAGCTTGATACCGACCTAAGGCTTGTCGCGCAAAAAATGGAGCTCGGCAAGGCCGAGCTTTTGACCGACGCGATCCGGCTTCCGTTTCAGGACATTCAAAAGGATCTCGAGCGCTATGTGCTCTCTGGCGGCGAGGAAGAGCGCGAGCGCCTGAAAAAGCGCATGAAGAACTATCTTGCGCGCCTCAACGCCAACCCGCTTTTGCCGCTGCACTTCCGGCTCAAGGTGTTGGACCGCTTCGAGCGGGAGCTGGATCTGTTCGACGGGGAGCTGGCCGCGGCCACGCTCAACTCGCACAAGATCGCGATCGAGATGGTGCAGCAGGCGGCCCGCGAGCATGCGGAGTATCTCCCCACTTTGCTGCACATGATCACCGGCGCGGTGGAGCTCGCGCTGCGCCTGTTGCGGCTGGACATCGAGCGCTACACGCCGCCGCATGTGCTGGCGCTGCGGCAACTGTTTGAGATCGCGCGCCTTGGGATTGCCGTGGCCGAAGCGCTGGAGGAGGAGCATCCCGCGGAGGTCGTGGCCTTTCGGCGGGCGCTTGCCACCCACGAGATCATCCGCGCCGTGGACATGTTCGGCTACGCTCGCCCTCAGCAGCAGCTGATCTGGAAAGAGCTCCGCCACCACATCGACCACTTCGTGCCGTTCTTCGTGCATCGCGGCGAGCAGCCCAAAAAGCCGATTCAGGGAAGCGTGATGATCACCTGGTACACGAAGCTGCACCAGCGCCCGGAGGTGCAGCCCCAGCTTCCCGAGCGTTTCATCGCCGATGCGATCGTGATCCCGCTCGATGCGGGGCTGGAGCGGATCGTGAAAGCGGTGGATCGGGCGCAGAAGCTCGTGCGCCACTTGGTGAGCAAGGAGCGGGTGGATCTGATCACGGAAGAGGCGCTGCGTGCCACCTTGATCGGCGGGCAGGCGCTGCTCGACGGCATGCGGCACATCCCAAGGCGCGCGCCGCGCCAGCAGACGCCAGGCAAGCATGTCGTTTTGATCTGGGATGCGGCCAAGGCGATCACGGAGGCGCGCGCGATGGCGGTGCTCGAGCACTACGAAGAAGCCCCGATGGAGCGGATGAAGCGCGATGCGTGGATGGTGCGCGATCTGAGCGCCAGCGGCGCGGGTCTGGAAAGGCTTTGGAACAAGCCGTTGCCCGGCGAGGTGGGAAGCCTCGTGGCGCTTTCCTGGATTCCGCACGAAGGCGAGCCCACGCTCGGCTATGTTCGCTGGGCCAAAGAGATCAAGCCCGGCGAGTGGCGGCTGGGGGTGGAGTTCGAAACGCGCACTTGGCGCTTGCTGCGCGCAGCACCGGCCTATCTGCACGAGGAAGCGGAGGCGCGTCGGTTTCCGATTTTGCTGCGCAAGGAGCAGGACGGCGTCTATGCGTTGCTTCCGGATGCGAAGGTGCATCCGGGGTTTGTGTTCGCGGTGCTGGGCGAGCGCGAGCGCGTCTGGCTTAAGGTGTTCGAGGTGCTGGAAGAAGGCGCGAACTACGTGATCGCGAAGATCGGCAAGGCGCAGGCGCCGAAGGGCGCCCAGCGTTTTGATCTTGCTTGAACAAAAAAGCCAGAGCGAGCGCGCCCTGGCGGAATCTGGCGGAGCGGACGGGACTCGAACCCGCGACCTCCGGCGTGACAGGCCGGCGTTCTAACCGACTGAACTACCGCTCCGTGGTGGGCGAAACAGGATTCGAACCTGTGACCTACGGCTTGTAAGGCCGTCGCTCTCCCACTGAGCTATTCGCCCATCAAGCGAGGCCACCGCCCGCTTCAGGCGGCGGCCCCGCCCGAAGCGGGCGCTACTTTACCGCCTCTTTCAGCGATTTTCCAGCCTTGAACTTCGGCGCCTTGGACGCCGGCACCTGGATCGTCTCGCCGGTGCGCGGATTGCGCGCCGTGCGCGCCGCGCGCTGGGCCACGGAGAACGTGCCGAAGCCCACGATCGCCACGCTTTCGCCGCGCGCGAGCGCCTCGGTGATGCCGCCGAACACGGCTTCCACCGCCCGCTGGGCTGCCGCCTTGGAAAGGCCAGCCTTGTTGGCCACATGTTCGACAAGCGCTGCTTTGTTCATGCCACTCCTCCCATCTCGGATGGTCTGGCAGAAGCTAAGACGATGCGTGCGCGCAAGTCAAACGCACGCGGCGTTTAGATGACCAAGATCACACCTTGCCCTCGGCAAAGCCCTCGGGCAGGCGCACCAAGGCCAGCCTCAACACCTCGTCCATGTGGCGCACGGGGTGGATCTCAAGCCCTTCGAGCACCTCCGGTTCCATCTCGCGCAGCTCGGGCATGTTCTCTTCCGGGATCAAGACATCACGCAAGCCGCCGCGTTGCGCCGCCAAAAGCTTTTCCTTCAAGCCCCCGATCGGCAGCACTTTGCCCCGCAGCGTGATCTCGCCGGTCATGCACACTTGGCGCTTGACCGGGATCTTCGTGAGCGCCGACGCAATTGCGGTGGCCATCGCGATGCCGGCAGACGGCCCGTCCTTCGGAATCGCGCCCTCGGGCACATGTACATGCACGTCCACGCGCCGATAAAAGTCCCGCTCAAGCCCGAGGGCCTCGGCGCGGGCGCGCACATAGGTGAACGCCGCATGCGCCGATTCCTGCATCACCTCGCCCAGGTGCCCGGTGATCGTGAGCTTGCCGCGCCCCGGCGTGATCGCCGCTTCGATCTGCAACAGCTCCCCGCCGGTTTCGGTCCACGCGAGCCCCGTCACCACGCCCACCTGATCCTCGGCTTCGGCTTCACCGTAGCGATAGCGCGCAACGCCCAGCCAGTCTTCGAGATCTTCGCGGCGGATCGTCACTGGTGGTTTGACCTCGCCGGAGACGAAGCGGTAGGCGAGCTTGCGGCAGATCTTCGCAAGCTCGCGCGCGAGCCCCCGCACGCCCGCCTCGCGCGTGTAGCGGCGGATGATCTCGACGATCGCATCCTCAGGGAGCACGAGCATGCCTTCTTTCAGCCCGTGCTCGCGCATCGTCTTCGGAAGCAGGTGGCGCTTGGCGATCTGCACCTTTTCGTGTTCGGTGTAGCCGGGGATGCGGATGATCTCCATCCGGTCGAGCAGCGGCGCCGGGATGCGCAGGCTGTTCGCGGTGGTGATGAACATCACCTCAGACAAGTCGTAGTCCACCTCCAGATAGTGGTCCTGGAACGCGTGGTTCTGCTCGGGGTCCAATACCTCCAACAGCGCGCTTGCCGGATCGCCGCGGAAGTCCTGCCCGAGCTTGTCGATCTCATCGAGCAGCATCAGCGGGTTTTTCACGCCCGCACGCCGCATCGCCTGGATGATCTTGCCGGGCAGCGCCCCCACGTAGGTGCGCCGATGCCCGCGGATCTCGGCTTCGTCGCGCACGCCACCCAGGCTTAAGCGCACGAAGCGCCGATTCGTGGCGCGGGCGATCGAGCGGGCGAGCGACGTCTTGCCCACGCCCGGCGGCCCCACGAAGCACAAAATCGGCCCGCGCATCCGGCGCTTGAGCCGCATCACCGCGAGATATTCCAGAATCCGCTCCTTCACCTTTTCCAGGCCGTAGTGGTCTTCGTCGAGGATGCGGCGCGCGCGCGCGATGTCGCGCGAGATGCGCGTGCGCTTTTGCCACGGCACCTCCACGAGCCACTCGATATAGGTGCGGGCGACCGTCGCCTCTGGGCTCATCGGCTGCATCATCCGAAGCCTCTTGAGCTCGCGCTCGGCCTTTTCCCGCACCTCGCGGGGCATGCCGGCCTTGCGGATGCGCTCGGCGAGCTCGTCGAGCTCCGCCTCGAAGTCGCCCTCGCCCAACTCCTTTTGGATCGCCTTC
>CAZTLD010000003.1:7574-11642 GCA_964614395.1 uncultured Zetaproteobacteria bacterium | reverse complement strand
GCCTTCATCTGCTCGGTGAGGTAGTACTCGCGCTGGCTTTTCTCCATCTGCTGCTTGACGCGCGCGCGAATCCGCTGATCGATCTGCAAAAGTTCGATCTCGCGCTCCAGGTGCTCGTAAAGAAGCTCGATGCGCTTGCTCAAGCTGGGCGCCTCGAGAAGCTTCTGCTTTTCCGCCACCGGCATGCTGAGGTGCGAGGCGATCGTATCGACGAGCTTTTCCGGATCGTCCAGCGCCTGCAGCGATTCCAGCGCCTCCGGCGGGATTTTCTTGTTGAGTTTCACATACTCTTCAAAGCGCTTGAACACCGCGCGCGCCATCGCCTCAAGCTTTGCGGGGCTCGAGGGTTCGTCGAACAAAAGCTCGTAGTGCGCAACCAAGCAGCCGCCTTCGTCGACAAGCCCGCGGATGCGCGCCCGCGCGCGCCCCTCCACCAGCGCCTTGATCGTGCCGTCCGGCAGGCGCAGAAGCTGCAACAATGTCCCGACTGTGCCGATCGTGTACAGATCCTCGGCGCCCGGATCGTCCACATTCGGATCTTTTTGCGCGACCAAAAGCAGCATCCGATCGCCGCTCATCGCGCGTTCGAGCGCCTCCACCGACTTGGGCCTTCCCACGAACAGCGGCACCACCATGTGCGGAAAGACGACGACATCGCGAAGGGCCAAAACCGGAAGCGTACCCGTAGACTGCGGCGCTTCGCGCTGCGAGATGCGTTCGGCCATCGGTTTCTCCTTATCGGGTGTTCAAGAAGCGATCAGTGCCCGCCGGCCTTGGCCGAGCGCTTGCCTCGGCGCACGAGCACGGGCTTCCCTGTCCCCTCGACCGCCTCGCGGTTGATCACGATCTTTTCCACATCGTGCATGCTCGGCGCGCGATACATCCACTCCAAAAGCACCGATTCCATGATCGCGCGCAAGCCACGGGCGCCAGTGCCGCGCGCGATCGCCTTGTCCGCGATCGCATCGAGCGCATCGTCGGTGAACTCAAGCTCGATGCCGTCCATCGCAAGCAGCGCCTGATACTGCTTCACGATCGCGTTCTTCGGCTCGGTGAGGATGCGCCTGAGCGCCTCGCGATCCAGCGCATCGAGCGTGGCGATCGCCGGGGCCCGCCCGACGAGCTCCGGAATCAATCCGTATTTGATCAGGTCGTCCGGCTCCACCCGCGCGAGGATCTCGCCGATGTTGCGCTGCTCCTTGCGCACCTCGGCGCCAAAGCCAATCCCTCGGTGCGACTCAAGCCTGCGCTCGATGATCTTCTCCAGCCCGTCGAACGCGCCGCCCAGGATGAACAGGATGTTCGTCGTGTCCACCTGCACGAACTCCTGCTGCGGGTGCTTGCGCCCGCCCTGCGGCGGCACGTTTGCGATCGTCCCCTCAATGAGCTTCAAGAGCGCCTGCTGCACGCCCTCGCCGGAGACATCGCGCGTGATCGACGGCGACTCGGACTTGCGCGAGAGCTTGTCAATCTCGTCGATGTACACGATCCCGCGCTGCGCGCGCTCCACATCGAAATCCGCCGCCTGCAGAAGCTTCGCAATGATGTTTTCCACATCCTCGCCCACATAGCCCGCTTCCGTGAGTGTGGTCGCATCCGCGATCACGAACGGCACGTCAAATGCGCGCGCGAGCGTCTGCGCAAGCAGCGTCTTGCCCGAGCCCGTGGGCCCGATCAGCAGGATGTTGGTTTTTTGAATCTCCACATCCTGGGTGCGCGCGTTGTGCGCGATGCGCTTGTAGTGGTTGTACACCGCAACCGACAAAAGCTTTTTCGCGCGCTCCTGCCCGATCACATATTGATCGAGAAAAGCCTTGATCTCCTCGGGCGTGCGCGGCGGCGCGCTCGCAGGCTTCGCCTCGGCCTCGCTTTCCGCGAGGATTTCGTTGCACAGCTGCACGCACTGTTCGCAGATATAGACATTCGGCCCGGCAATCAGACGGGAGACCTCATCCTGCGCCTTGCCGCAAAACGAGCAGTGGGGCTTGTGCGTCATCGCCGGTCTCCTTTACTCGGCCTTCTTGCGCTCGGTAAGCACCTCATCCACGATACCGTAATCGCGCGCCTCCTCCGAAGTCAAGAAGAAGTCGCGCTCCACATCTTCGGCGATGCGCTCCAGCGGTTGGCCCGTGTGCTTGGCGAAAAGCTCATTGAGCCGCGCCTTGAGCCTGAGGATTTCTTTCGCATGGATTTCGATGTCGGTCGCCTGCCCTTGAAAGCCGCCCAGCGGCTGGTGGATCATGATGCGCGCGTTCGGCAGCGCAAACCGCTTGCCTTTCGTGCCGGCCGCCAGCAGATGCGCGCCCATGCTCGCCGCCTGACCCACGCAAAGCGTGGCGACATCGCACTGGATGTATTGCATCGTGTCGTAGATCGCCAGCCCCGCGGTCACAAGACCCCCGGGGCTGTTGATGTAAAGGTGGATGTCCTTGTTCGGCGCTTCGGCTTCCAGGAACAGAAGCTGCGCGATCACGAGGTTGGCGACGTGATCGTCGATCGGGCCGCACAGGAAGATGATCCGCTCCTTGAGCAGGCGCGAGTAAATGTCGTAGGCGCGCTCGCCGCGCGGCGTTTGCTCGACGACGATCGGCACGAGATTCATGCGCGCTCCTCCTCATCCTTCGCCTGCGCTTCCTCGATCGAGATGCGCTTGATGTTCACTTTTGCCCGCGCGAGCACATGCTCCACGGCTTTGCGCTCCAGAAGCTCGGCGCGCAAGCCCTCGCGCCGAGCCTCCTGGTTCCAATACTGCCGCGCCTTTTCGCGCTCCGCATCCGGATACGCGGCCACCAGCCTTTCGATTTCCTCGTTCAGTTCCTCGTCGCTCACCGTAAGCTCGGCTGCTTCGGCCACGGCCTCAAGCAGCACCTGCGCTGCGATCGCCGCTTCCGCCTCGGCGCGCACCTGCTCGATGAACGCCTGCGAGCGCAGCGCCTCGGGATCGAACGCCACCCCTTGCGCGCGCAACGACTGCACAAGCCTCTGAATGCGCGCGCGCGCCTCTTCGGTGATCAGCGCCTGCGGCACGGAAAGCTCCGCCTGCGCGCGCAATGCCGCGACCACGGCGGCCCGCCTGCGTGCCGCGTTTTCCCTGTCCGCCTCCGCCTCCAGCCGGCGGCGGATGTCCGCTTTGAGCGCTTCAAGGCTTTCGAAGCCCAAGCCTTTTGCCAGCGCCTCATCGTCCGGATAGGGCTTGGGCTCCTCCACGCGCTTGACGAGCAGATGCAGCCGCACCCGCTTGCCGGCGAGTTCCTTGTTCTTCGCGTCTTTCGGAAACGCGATCTCGGCCGTGCGCGACTCGCCCGCGCGCGCGCCTTTGAGCGCGTTTTCCACCGCCGGCAAATACGCGCCGCTGCCCAGCACGATTGCTTCCTCTTCCGCGCGCAGCGCCTCGATCGGCTCGCCGTCCGCTTCGGCCGCGATGTCCACGATCACGCGATCGCCTTCCTCCGCGGCGCGATCGGGCGCAGGCTCGTAGCGGCGCTCCTCCTCGCGCAGGCGCGCAAGCACCGCCTCCACATCGCGATCGCGCACCTCGACTTCAACGAGATCCACTTCCAGCTCGTCCAGCGGCGGCAGCTTCGCCTTTGGCCACTCCGCGACATGCAGCACGAACGTGAACGCGTCGGTGGGCGGCGTATCCGGCACCGCGATCGCCGGCTGCACCGCAGGCTTCACACCTGCCTGCTCGATCGCGGCCGCATAGTGATCGCGCACGAGCCGTTCGCTCGCCTGCTCGTGCACTTCGGCGCCATAAAGGCGCTTGATCTCGCTTAGCGGCGCCCGGCCGGGGCGGAAGCCCGGAATGCGGGCGCGCCGCTGCAGCGCACGCGCGACCTCGTCGGCGGCCTGTTCGTATTGTTCTTTCGGAAGCTCGCAGCGGATTTCGTATTCGTGCGGCGCGCGCTTGTGCACTTCGACCTTCAGCATCCTGCCTCCCGGAACAAAAAGAAGGGGCAAGGCGAGCCTTGCCCCGAGAAGCTGGTGGGTCGTCTGGGACTCGAACCCAGAACCCGCGGATTAAGAGTCCGCTGCTCTACCAATTGAGCTAACGACCCGCGCGGAAGC
>CAZTLD010000003.1:0-7474 GCA_964614395.1 uncultured Zetaproteobacteria bacterium | reverse complement strand
AGCGCCTTGCGGATTTCTTCCTTGGCGGCGTCGGCCCCTTTCCAGGCCCGCATCTTGACCCACTTGCCGGGCTCGAGGTCCTTGTAGTGCTCAAAGAAGTGCCGGATCTGGTCGAGCACGAGCGGCGGGAGATCCTCGATGCCCTGCACATGCTCGTAAAGCGGCGAGATCTTCGTGAGCGGCACCGCCAACACCTTTGCATCCACGCCGGCCTCGTCCTCCATCTCCAAAAGCCCCACCGGCCGCGCCGGCACCACCGAGCCCGGCGGCACCGGAATCGGCGTGAGCACCAACACGTCCACCGGATCGCCGTCGTCGGCCAATGTGTTCGGGATGAAGCCGTAATTGGCCGGGTAGTGCATCGCGGTGAACATGAAGCGATCCACGAACAATGCGCCCGAGGCCTTGTCCACCTCGAACTTGATCGGATCGCCGTGCTGCGGGATTTCGATCACGACGTTGATCTCGTCCGGCGGGTTCTTGCCTGCGGGGATTTTGCTGATGTCCATCGCTCCCTCCTTTGGCCTGCGGATTGTAAAGGGTGCGGCCCGCGCGGCAAGCTTGCACGAGGCCAAAGCTTTTCCAGCGTTGCGCGCGATGCCGAAAGCGCTGTCCTTCGTGATCGAGGCCGAAGACCGAGGAAGCTTTGCCCGCGCAGGCCGCCTTGCGCTGCCGCACGGCGTGGTGCGCACGCCGGTGTTCATGCCGGTGGGCACGCAGGCCACCGTGAAGGCCACAACCCCCGACGAGCTTTTGGCGCTCGGCGCGCAGATGATCCTTGGCAACACCTATCATTTGATGCTGCGCCCGGGCGCGGAGCGGATCGCGCGCCTCGGGGGGCTGCATCGCTTCATGGGCTGGCCGCGGCCGATCCTCACCGACTCGGGCGGCTTTCAGGTGTTTTCGCTTGGGGATCTTCGCCGCATCACCGAGGACGGCGTCTGGTTTCGCTCGCACATCGACGGCGCATCCGTCTTTCTCTCGCCGGAGGAGAGCATCCGCGTGCAAAAGCTGCTCGGGGCGGATGTCGTGATGGCGTTCGACGAGTGCACGCCGTATCCGGCCACTTATGAAGAAGCCGCCAGCTCAATGCGCCGCTCGATGCGCTGGGCGGAGCGCTCGCGCCGGGCGCTGCCGCCGAACGCGCGCCAGGCGCTGTTCGGCATCGTGCAGGGCGGCGTGTATCCGGACCTGCGCGCCGAAAGCTTGGATGCGCTTTTGAGCATCGGCTTTGAGGGGATTGCGATCGGCGGGCTTTCCGTCGGCGAGCCGAAGGAGGAGATGTGGCGCGTGCTGGATGCGCTCGCCCCGCAGCTTCCGCGGGCGCTGCCGCACTACTTGATGGGCGTAGGCACGCCCGAGGATCTGATCCTTGCGATCGATCGCGGCGTGGACATGTTCGACTGCGTGATGCCCACGCGCAACGCGCGCAACGGGATGCTGTTCACCGACGACGGCCCCGTGCGGATCAAGAACGCGCGCTACGCCGAGGATCCGCGCCCGATCATGCCCGGCTGCCGCTGCTACACCTGCCGGCGGTTTTCGCGCGCCTATCTGCGGCACCTGTTCGTGGCCGGCGAAATGCTCGCCGCGCGGTTGAACACGCTGCACAACCTTCACTACTATTGCGCGCTCATGACGCGCGCGCGCCGCGCGATCCTCGCCGGCCGCTGGCCGGCGTTTCGCGACGCGATGCTTGCGCGCTGGCGCGCGGCCACGGAGGGGAAGGACGAATGAAACGTTGGATGGGTTTCGTGGGGGCGTGGCCTGCTGCGGCGGCAGCGGCCGAGGGCGCAGCCCCGAGCGCGCAAAGCGTCTTCGTGCAGTTCGTGCCGCTGATTCTGATCTTCCTTGTGTTCTATTTTCTCTTGATCCGCCCGCAGCAAAAGCGCATCAAGGCGCATCAGGAGCTGGTGAATAGCCTCAAAAAGGGCGATAAGATCATCACCGGCGGTGGCATCTACGCCGAGGTTGTGGACGCCAAGCCCGGCGAGGACTGGATCCGGGTAGAGATCGCCGACGGCGTGCGCGTGCGCATCAAGCGCAGCACGATCCAGGGGCTTGCGGACTGATGGCGCGCTTTCCCCGTTGGAAATACGCGCTGATCGCGGCGGTGTTCGTGCTTTTCGCCGCGGCGGCGCTGCCGAATCTGGTTTCCGTCCCGTCGTGGTGGCCGTTCAAAAAGCCGCTGAACTTGGGGCTTGATCTGCGCGGCGGCGTGCATCTGACGCTGGATGTCGATGTGGATGCGGCGCTTGCGCGCGCGATCGAATCCGATGCGGACGAGGCGCGCGCGGTGTTGCGCAAGGCAGGGATTCGTTATCGGCGCATCGCGCCGGGCAAGGATGGCTTCGTCGTGGAGGTGCGCGACGAGGGCAAGGCCGCCGAGGCCGAAAGGCTTCTGCGCGATGCGTTTCGCGCAAGCTACGAGCTCGCTCGCAGCGGGCGCGCGATCACGCTGAAGCTGAAGCCTGCGCGCGCCGAGGAGGTGCGCGACTCCGCGGTGGATCAGGCGATCGAGGTCGTGCGCAACCGGATCGATGCGCTCGGCACGACGGAGCCCGTGATCGCGAAGCAAGGCAAGCATCGCATCGTCGTGCAGATCCCGGGTTTTGAGGACACGGCGCGCGCAAAGCGCGTGCTCGGCCGCACCGCGCAGCTTGAGTTCCACTTGGTGGACGAAAAGGCCGATGTGGAAAAGGCGCTGCGCGAGGGCCCGCCGCCGGGCGACATCATCCTGTATGGACCTCCGCCGGAGCGGCGGCCTTACGTGCTCAAGCGGCGCGTGGAGCTTTCCGGCGCCGAGGTGGTGGATGCGCGCGTTTCGATCGATTCGCGCTTCAACGAATACGCGGTGACGCTCAAGTTCAACCGCAAGGGCGCGCGCAAGTTCGATCGCCTGACCGCAGCCCATGTCGGCGAGCGCTTCGCGATCGTGCTGGAGGGCGTGGTGATGAGCGCGCCGGTGATCCGCGAGCGCATCCCCGGCGGCGTGGCGCAGATCACCGGAAGCTTCACCGCGCAAGAAGCGCATGAGCTGGCGATCGTGCTGCGCGCGGGCGCGCTGCCAGCGCCGGTCAAGGTCGTCGAGGAGCGCTCGGTGGGGCCGAGCCTCGGCCGGGATTCGATCGAGCAGGGCTTGCGCTCGATCCTCGTGGGCGGGCTTTTGGTGCTCGCGTTCATGGCGGTGTACTACCGGGCGTTTGGCGTGATCGCGGATCTTGCGCTCTTTTTCAACCTCGTGATTCTCGTGGGCGCGATGAGCGCGCTCGGGGCCACGCTGACGCTGCCGGGTATTGCCGGCATCGTGCTGACGGTCGGCATGGCGGTGGATGCGAACGTGCTGATCTTCGAGCGCATCCGCGAAGAGCTGCGCTTGGGGCGCACGCCGATCGCGGCCATCGATGCAGGCTTCGAGAAGGCATTTTCGACGATCGTGGACGCCAATCTCACCACGCTCATCGCGGCGCTGGTGCTGTTTGAGTTCGGCACCGGGCCGGTGCGCGGGTTTGCCGTGACGCTGTCGCTGGGCATCCTTGCCTCGATGTTCACGGCGCTGACGTTCTCGCGCGGCATGATCGCGCTGTTCATCGAGGCGCGGCGGCCGAAGCAGTTGGCGATCTAGGAGTTTTGGATGCTGGAGCTGATTCCAAGCGATCGTTCGTTCGACTTCGTCGGCCGGCGCAAGCTTGCGTTTGTGCTGTCCACTGTCCTGGTGCTGGGATCGCTTGCGCTGCTTTTCGTGCGCGGGCTCAACTTCGGCATTGATTTTACGGGCGGCACGCTGGTTGAGGCGCGCTTCACGAAGCCGCCGAAGCTGGCGGAGCTTCGGCGAGCGCTGGATGCGGCGGGCTTCCACGGCGCGGTGATCCAGGAGTTCGGCTCGGCGGAGGACATTCTCGTGCGCGTGCCGAATCTCGCAGGCGAGAACTCAAACACGATCGGGGATAAGGTGCTTGCCACTTTCCGCAAGCTGGATGCGGGCGTGCAGATGCGGCGCGTGGAGTATGTCGGCCCGCAGGTGGGGCGCGAGCTTGCGATCGCAGGCGTCAAGGCGGTCGTGATCGCATTGGTGGCGATTTTGCTCTATGTGACCTTTCGCTTCGAGCTGCGCTTTGCGCTCGGGGCGGATCTGGCGCTCGTGCACGACACGATCATCACGATCGGCGCGTTTTCGCTCACCGGCAAGGAAGTCACGCTTCCGGTGGTGGCAGCGCTTTTGACGATCATCGGTTATTCGCTGAACGACACGATCGTCGTCTTCGACCGCATCCGCGAGCTGTTCGCGGAAAACCGCAAGCGCAAGCAACCGCTTCCCGAAGCCGAGGTAGCCAACCGCGCGATCAACGAAACGCTTCCGCGCACCGTGATCACGTCGCTTACGACGCTGCTTGTGGTGCTGGCGCTGTTCTTCCTGGGCGGCGAGGTGATCCATGATTTCGCGTTCGCGCTGATCGTGGGCATCGTCGTCGGCACCTATTCGTCCATTTTCGTCGCCACGCCGTTGATGCTCGCCCTTTCCGGCAAGCTCAAGTTCGCCCGCGTGGACACGAAAGAGCTGGAGGCGCGTCCCTGATTCCGGCGATTCCCGGCGATTTGCAGCTTGAGGCCGGCGATCGGCCGCTGTTCACCGGCTACGGCGACGATTGGGTGCGGCTGGGCGAGGAGCTGATTCGCACGCCTTTCCTGCTCCACCGCGATCGCGTGTCAGTGTGGGCTTGCGAAGCGTGGGAGGCGCTTTCGCTGCCCCACTTGGAACCGGTGCTTGCTGCGCCGCCTGAGGTGCTGCTGCTCGGCTCCGGCCGCCGGCTTGTGTTCCCTGCGGTGGAGCTTTTGGAGGCGCTTGCGGCGCGCGGCGTGGGCGTGGAGTGCATGGACACGCGCGCGGCGGTGCGCACCTACAATCTCCTCGCGCTGGAAGGCCGCCTCGTTTCGCTCGCCGCGCTTCCGCCCGATCGCTAAGATTATTTCAATGGCCTACTACGAGCTGAAGGTGAAGGATCATTTTTCCGCCGCGCATGCGCTTCGCGGCTATCCTGGTGATTGCGCGCGGCTGCACGGGCACAACTGGCATGTGACGCTTTATGTGCGCTGCGAAAGGCTCGATGCGCTGGGGATGGGCGTGGACTACAAGGTGCTGAAAAAGGCGCTGAAGGAGGCGCTGCGCGCCTGGGATCACTACAACCTCAACGACATCCCGCCATTTGACCGCATCAACCCGACGAGCGAAAACGTGGCCGCCGAGCTGTGGCGGAAGCTTGCGCCTAGGATCAACCGCGACGGCGTGCGCATCAGCCGTGTCGAGATCGCCGAGACCTGCACGGCGGCCGTGATCTACTGGCCGGAGGAGCCATGAGCCATAAGCGGATTTATCGGGTGCGCCTCGTGCACGAGGGCAAGATCATCGAGATCTACGCGCGCAGCGTGGGATCGGCGGGGATGTTGGGCTTCGTCGAGATCGGGGAGCTGGTGTTCGGCGAGCCCTCAAGGCTTGTGGTCTCGCCGGAAGAAGAGGCGCTCGCGCGCGAGTTCGAGGGCGTCAAGCGCTTCTTCGTGCCGATGCACGCGATCGTGCGCATCGACGAGGTGGAGCGGGAGGGCGCGGCCCGCATCGTCTCCACGCAGGTCAAAGGCACGGGCGCAACGATCCCTTTCCCTACGCCGGTAAGCGACAAGTAAAAAACAACCCTCGGCTCAGCCGAAGGCGGCTCAGGGAACCGCATGGGCCGAGGATTTCGTTGCCATGGCTTAGGATGAGCCAGAAGCAGCTCAAAGGTTACCGCAGGGGTTACCGGAGCAGCGGCGTGCGCAAGCAGGGCTTGGCGCATCTCTTTTCCCCCTGCCTGCACATCCAAGCCACGATCCCCTCGCTGGGCGGCGCTTGCGCGCTGGGCCAGGCAACGCTGGCGGAGGGTAGCGCGGGCGCTTACCACGAACGAAGCGCGTTGTCAAGCGTTTCATCCGGCGTTCATGATCCGCGGCCAGAATCCGCCGCCTCACGACAAGGCGGGCGGGCGGCGCACGCCTTCTGCGCAGTCGGGCGGCGTGCGAGCCTGGCCAGCCGATCCCTGGCCTCGGAGGCGAGCGTTGCGCATGATCTTCGTGGAAAAGGGAAGATTCCGTTTTCTCACCGACTACGCCGCATACGTGCTCGAAAACGGACATATTCCCGGGGTGCTTTCCGGCGAATCCGGCGAGGAGTTCGCGCGCCCTCCGCGCGCACGGGGCGGATGGCGCCGGAGGAAGCGCGAACAGCTTGAAGCGTGGGTCGCGCGCGAGTTCGGCATCTGCCCCACGCCCGAGCCGCCCTATGTGTGGCACGATCCGGACAGCGGGGAGCGGGTGCGGTTCGTGCTGCTCGATCCGAGCAACGTCTGGCGGTATGTGCACAAGGAAAAGTTTCTGAAAACGATCGAAGAGAAGGCCAAACAGGATTTCTGGCGGTTTTTCCGCAAGAAGGTGGAAAGCGCCGCGCCCGCCTGGCGCTCTGGGGTGCATCGCATTGCGGTGGGGGTGCGTGCGCGGCTGGACGACGGGCAGGAGGTCGTGTTGCCGTATCCGTTCTTCGATCTGGTGTGTGCGGTGGAGCGGAGAATGGCGCTCCCGCGCGCGGCCGCGGTCGTCGCGCTGGTGGCGTGCTTGGAGGAGGCCGAAAAGCGCGGCTAGCGCGCATCCGGCCGCCGGCCTCTCGTCCTGATCATCTTTATCCCGAAGGAGGTGGCATGACCGGAAAGTCCTTTTTGGAAGCATGCAAGCTATGGTATGACCGTGTGTTCTGGAAAAAGAGATCTGAGGCCATAAAGCAGGGAGTGGACATCCTACTGATGTGGCACAGGGTGATCGTCGTCAAGCCCATGCGCATCGTGTTCCTCGACGTTCCGTGGGGGCGCGGCGAATGCGCGTGCTGGACGCCGAAAGGGGGGCACGGCGGCTATCGGTTGCCCGTGCACGATCCGCTGGAGCCGCTCAATGTGTCGTTCGCGGTGATCGAAACGTATGAAAAGATTTACGATACGACTCTGGTGTTGGACAGGGATCACTACAGCAAGGGGGCTGGGCCGGTCAAACGGTTCATCTTGAGCCGAATGAAACGATTCGTGTAGTCGTGATCACGCCCGAAAGTGCGTAAGATCATCAAGGCGAAGATTATAGAGCAGTAGAAAAAGATCGCACGGTAAGCGTCGCGGTCGCGCTGCATCGCGAAAAATGAAGTTTCCATCCCCTTAAAAGCGGGTCTCGGTTACGACGCAAGCCAAGGCGGGCGACTACGAGGCGCTGCGGTCTTAATCCCCTTAAAAGCGGGTCTCGGTTACGACGAAGCTGATGAAGCAGAAGAGACCAACATCGCGTGTCTTAAGCCCCTTAAAAGCGGGTCTCGGTTACGAGCGTGGCTGCTCGTGAAGGTTGAGTAGCCACATCGGTCTTAATCCCCTTAAAAGCGGGTCTCGGTTACGAGAATACTAAGGGACATTAT
>CAZTLD010000002.1:25220-25479 GCA_964614395.1 uncultured Zetaproteobacteria bacterium | reverse complement strand
CGCCGACGACGGTGCTCGCCTCGCAGCACTATCAGAAGTTCGCCGACCGCTTCGCAGGCTTCGGGATTGAGGTGGCGCTGGTCTCGCGCCTGCAAAGCGCATCGGAGATTCAAAGGACGCTGGCTGCGCTTGCCGAGGGGCGCGTGCACATCGTCGTCGGCACGCATCGGCTGCTTGCCGACGATGTGCGCTTTCGCGACCTGGGGCTTGTGATCGTGGACGAGGAGCAGCGCTTTGGCGTGCGCCACAAGACGAAGCT
>CAZTLD010000002.1:0-25210 GCA_964614395.1 uncultured Zetaproteobacteria bacterium | reverse complement strand
GCACGCGCAGGTGGACATGCTCACGCTCACCGCCACGCCGATCCCGCGCACGCTGCAGCAGACGCTGGCGGGCCTGCGCGACGTGTCCGTGATCGCCACGCCCCCCGAGGGGCGCGAGCCGATCCGCACGGTCGTGGCGCCGTGGGACATGGCGCTGGTGCGCGAGGCGATTCTGCGCGAGCTGTATCGCGGCGGGCAGGTGTATTACGTGCACAACCATGTGCGCTCGATCCAGCGCGTGGCCAAGCGCCTCGCCGAGGAGGTGCCGGAGGCGCGCATCGGGATTGCGCACGGCCAGATGCCGCCGCGCGAGTTGGATCAGGCGATGATGGCGTTCTACGAGGGGCGCACGAACGTGCTGGTGTGCACGACGATCATCGAATCCGGCCTGGATGTGCCCAACGCCAACACCCTGATCGTCGAGCGTGCGGACAGGCTGGGGCTGGCGCAGCTGCACCAGATCCGCGGGCGTGTGGGGCGAAGCGGCCAGCAGGCGTTCGCTTACCTGCTCACGCCCCCCGTGGAGGCGATGACGCGCGAGGCGCGCGAGCGCTTGCAGGCGATCGCCACGCACACGGAGCTCGGCGCGGGCTTTCTCATCGCCCAGCGGGACCTTGAGATCCGCGGCGCGGGAAACCTTTTGGGCGTGGAGCAAAGCGGGCACATCGAGGAGGTGGGGCTCGATCTCTACTTGGAGCTCGTGCGCGAGGCGCTGGCCGAGGTGAAGGGGGAGCCGAAGCCGGTGCTCGCCGCGTGCGAAGTGCGCCTGGGCGCAAGCGCGCTCGTGCCGCCCGAGCTTGCGCCGGCAGCGGAGCGCATCGAGATCTATCGCCGGCTTGCGAAGGCCGAGAGCGACGCCGAGCTCGACCGGCTGCTCGACGAAATCGCCGATCGCTTCGGCAAGCCCACGCCGGAGGTGGAGGCACTGGTGCTCGCGCACCGCTTGCGCATCCGCGGCATGCGGCTGGGGCTATCCTCGATCCGCTGGATCGGCCACGGCTTCAGGCTCCACTTCACCGAGCGCACGCCGCTGGATCCGGGCTTTCTGCTCGCCGAGGTGCAGCGCACGCCCGAGCGTTTCCGGCTGACGCCGGATGGGAATCTCACGGTGCTGGCCGAAGACGAGGAGACGCCGGTGGAGGCTGCGCATAAGCTTCGGGCTTTGCTCGATCGCTGGATGCACGAGGTTCGACGATGAACGCGCGACCTACGCTCGCCCGCCCCGGGCTTTTGCTGATGGACATGGACTCCACGCTGATCCAATGCGAATGCATCGACGAGATCGCCGACTTCGCGGGGCTCAAGGACAAGGTGGCTGCGATCACCGAGCGCGCGATGCGCGGCGAGCTGGACTTCGCCGCGTCGCTCAAGGCGCGCGTGGCGCTGCTTGAGGGGTTGCCGGTGGAGGTTTTGGCGCAGGTGTGGCGTGAGCGCGTGCGGCTTTCGCCGGGGGCGGAAGCGCTCGTCGAAGGCTTGCACGCGCACGGCTGGGTGGTGGGTGTGGTCTCAGGCGGCTTTCGCTACTTCACCGACCGCCTGCGGAAGGCCTTGGGGCTGGACTTCGCCCGCGCCAACGAGCTTGAAATCCAAGGGGGGCGGCTGACCGGCCGCGTGCGCGGGCCGATCATCGACGCCGAGGGCAAGCGCGCGGTGTTGCTTGAAGAGGCGCGCGCGCGCGGGATTCCGGTCGCGCAGACCGTCGCCGTCGGCGACGGCGCGAACGACATTCCGATGCTGAAAGCGGCAGGCTTGGGCGTGGCCTTTCACGCGAAGCCTGCGGCACGCGCGGCCGCCGATGTCTGCATCGACAACGGGGGGCTGGATCGGGTGCTCGAGCTTCTGGAGGGGGCATGAACATCGTCGCGTGGATCGCCGAGCGCAAGATCGAAGAGGCGATGCAAAAGGGCGCGTTCGACAACCTCGAAGGGATGGGAAAGCCCCTTCGGCTCGATGACGATCCCATGATGCCCGAGGAGCTGCGCACCGCCTATCGGGTGCTGAAAAACGCTGGCTTTCTGCCGCCCGAGGTGGAGCTGCGGCGCGAGATCCATTCGCTGGCGGAACTTTTGGCCTGCGTGCAGGACGCATCCGTCCGCGAGGCGAAAAGCCGCAGGCTCCGTGCGCTGCTTTTTCGCCTGCAGACGATGCGCCCGGATCGCCCGCCGATGCTCGATGAGGCGTATCTCGAGCAGATCGCCAAGCGCCTGGGTTGAACGCGCGTGGTTTTGCCCCTAAAAACGCGCGCGATGATCGAGGCGGAAAATCTTTCCCGCAGGTTCGGCGATCGGGTGGCGGTGGAGGGCTTGAGCTTCGCCGTGGCCCGTGGCGAGGTGATGGGGCTTTTGGGGCCGAACGGTGCGGGCAAGACGACGACGATGCGCATGCTCACCGGGTTTCTGCCGCCGTCCGACGGCGATGCGCGCATTGACGGGATCTCGGTCGTGGACGATCCGATCGGCGTGCGCCGCAAGATCGGGTATCTGCCGGAGAACGCGCCCAGCTATGTCGATCTCGACGCACGCACGCATCTTGCGTTCATCGGCCGCCTGCACGGGCTTGAAGGCAAAAAGCTTGAGGCGCGCATCGGCGAGGTCGCCGAGGCGTGCGGGATTGCGCATGTGCTCGGGCAGAGGATCGAGACGCTCTCCAAGGGCTACCGGCAGCGCGTGGGGCTGGCGGCAGCGCTCGTGCACGATCCCGAGCTTCTGATTCTGGATGAGCCGACGACGGGGCTGGATCCGAATCAGGTGATCGAGGTGCGCGCGCTGATCCGCGAGCTTGCGCGCGAGCGCACGGTGCTTTTGTCCACGCACATTCTGGCCGAGGTGGAGGCGGTGTGCGATCGCGCGATGATCATCGACGGCGGGCGCTTGCGCGCGATCGGCACGATGGAGGAGCTCGCGGCCGCGGCCGGCGGCGCGCACGTGCGCATCCGCATCGAAGAACGCGATCGGCTGGATGAAGCGGCCGAGGCCTTGCGCAGCGAGGGGCTGAATGCGGAAACGAAGGACGGCGCGCTGTTCGTGCGCGCCGAGGGCGATGTGGAGGCGGCAGCGGCAAGAGCAGGCCATGCGCTGTGGGCGCGCGGCTTTCATCCGGTGGAGCTTGCGCCTGAGCGCGCGCGGCTTGAGGAGGTCTTCCGCAAGCTTACGCAGGATGCGGGAGGGCGCGCATGAGGCAGGCGTGGGTGGTCGCGTGGAAGGACCTGCGCGTGGCGTTGGACACGCCGCTCGGCTATGTCGCCGCGGTCGGGTTTCTCGCAGCAAGCGGCTTTTTCTTCGGCAAGAACCTGTTTTTGCTGGGGCTTGCGGAGATGCGGCCGTGGCTGGAGCTCGTGCCGCTGGTGCTTTTGTTCTTCGCGCCGAGCGTGGGCATGCGCGCGATCAGCGACGAGCTGCGCGAAGGCACCTTCGAGCTTCTCGCCACGCAACCGGTGTCTTCGGCGGCGATCGTCGCTGGTAAGTGGCTGGCGGCTTGGCTGCAGCTTTTGGGGTGGCTGGGCTGGGCGCTTTTCTATGCGGCGTCGCTTGCCGTGCTGGGCGATCCGGATCTGGGGGCGATCGCAGCAGGGATCTTGGGATTGGTTGCGCTTTCGGCGGTGTATGCGGCGGCGACCCTTTTCGCCTCCACGCTCACCCGCCATGCGGTCGTGGCCTATGTGATCGGTTTTGGGATCTTGCTCGCGCTCTGGGTGCTGGATGCGGCGCAACGCGCGATGGGCGCGGGGATGCAAGCATGGATTGCGCTCGTGGATCCGGTCTCGCACTACCGCACGATGCTGCGCGGGCTTGTGGGCCTGGATGACCTTTTGTGGTGCGCGGCGTGGACGGTGGCGTTCACGGCCGGCGCATGGCTCAAGCTGGAGGCGCGGCGATGGGCATAAACGATCGCCGTCGGAAGATCCGCCGGCAGGCGTGGACGGCGTTTGCGCTGATCGTCGGAAGTGCTGTGGCGCTCGCCTGGGCCTCGGGCTTTGCTCATCTCCGCTGGGATCTCACCGAGGACAAGCGCTATTCCCTTTCGGCGACGACGAAAGCGGTGCTGGCAAGCCTTGATGAGCCGGTGACAGTGGAGGCGTATCTGACGCCGGATCTGCCGCAGCCCTACGGGCGGCTTGCGCGCTTCATCACGGACATGCTCGCCGCCTACCACGATCTTGCCGGCGACAAGTTCCAGTATCGCGTCATCAACCCCGATCGCGACGCTGAAGCGCAGGCGACGCTCATGGCGCTGCGCGTGCCGAAGGTGCAGGTGCAGGCGATCGAGCGCGACCGCGCGCAGATCAAGCAGGGCTACTTGGCGCTCGTGCTGCGCTACCTGGATCGCACCGAGACGATTCCGGTCGTGCAGTCGGAAGAAGGCTTTGAATATCTTCTTACGCGCAAGATCAAGCGGCTGACCGGCAAGGGCAAGCACAAGCTTGCGGTGATCACGGGCTTCGGTGCGAAGCCAAGCTTTGAGCTTGGCGCGCTCAAGGAACTCGTGGCCGACGATTACGATGTGGAAGATGTGGACTTGGATCGCGATCCGATGCCCGAAGGGGTGGATGTGGCGCTGGTCGCCGCGCCCACGCGGCCGCCTTCCAAGCGCTGGCGCTGGCGGCTGCAGCAGTTCTGGCTGCACGGCGGAGGGCTTTTGGTGCTTGCAAGCCGCGTGCGGCCGCTGCCGGGCTTTCGCGTCGTGCCTGCGGATCCGTATGCCGAGGACTGGCTGCGCGAGGATTACCACCTGATCGTGGATCCCGGCCTGGTGATGGACGAGCAGGCAGGCCGGATCGTCGTCGAGCAACGCCAGGGGCGCATCCTTCTGCGCTCGATCGTGGATTATCCGTTCTTGGTGGTGGCGACGAATCTCGATCCGATGCATCCGCTGACGAAGGGGCTGGGGGCGCTTTCGCTGCTGTATGCCTCGCCGTTGGAATGGGAGGAGGGCGAAACCTCGCATCGCTTCGTGCTTGCGCGCACGAGCGCCAAGGCGGCGGTGCAGGACGGCCCGCCCTTTGATGTGGATCCGCTCATGCCGCTTGAAGCGCGTTTTCAGGGGCTGCATCGTCGGCAAGCGGCGCTTGTGCTTGCGGGCGACGGCCCGGCCGAGGCGACGCTCGCCCGCCCCAAAGATGTGAAGGATGAAATCGCCCCTGTCAGGCGCGCGGCCGATGCGCGGATCGTCGTCGTGGGTTCGGCCGAGGCCTTTTCCGACGAGTTTCTGCGCGAGGACAACCTCTTGTTCGCGCTCAATGCGCTGGATTGGCTCGCGCGTGATGAGGCGCTGATCGCGCTGCGCAGCAAGGGCGCGCATCTGCGCGTGCTGCCGGCGCTCGATGAGGAGGCCAAGGCCTTCTGGAAGGCGATCTGGATGCTCGGGCCGCCGTTCGTCGTCATAGCCTTCGGCCTGTGGCGCTGGCGGCGGCTGAGGGCGCGCGCAAGGAGCGCATGATGCGGCGCGTGCTTGGGGTCTTGGCGCTGGCCGCAGGAGCGGCCCTCGTTTGGGCGGTGTGGCAGGCCGAAAGGCCGAAGCAGGGGCTTGCGCCGATGCCTGAGTGGCCGGTGTGGTCGGCGCAGGCGGTCAAGGCCATCGAGATCAAGGTGCACAACGAGCCGAAGCTCAGGCTCGTGCGCGAAGGCGAGGCGTGGCAAGCGTGCATTGGAAAGCAGCCCTGCAAGCCCGCGCGCGCCGAGCAGGCGCGGATGCTTTTGGATCTGTTGGCCAAGATGCGGCCGGTGCGGCTTGTGGCGCGGGGGCATGCGCACGACGCGCAGCTTGGCCTTGCGGGGAAGACGGCGGTGCGCCTGCGCGTGCTGGGCGAGAAGGATCGCGTGCTTCTGGACGCCACCGTGGGCCGCCAGGCCTCGGGGGCGGCCACCGAAACCTATCTGCGCCTGGGCGACGATCCGCGGGTGATCGCGGTGGATCAGGCGCTCGTGTGGCTCGTGCGCCGGCCGGCGCAGGATTGGCTCCAACCCGCCGAAGGGGGCAAGGCATCGAAAAGCGACTGATCCTCTTTGATTGCGACGGCACATTGGTCGATTCCGCCGGCCGGATCGTCGCGGCGATGCGAAAGGCCTTTCTTGATCAGGGGCTGGAGGCGCCGTCTGCGGAGGCGGTGCGCGGCGTGATTGGGCTGTCGCTGGCCGAGGCGGTGGCGCGGCTGTGCCCGGACGAGGCGCGGCGCTGGCCGGTGATGCTCGCCTATCGGCGCTACTGGCACGAGGCGGAAGCCGAGGTCGAGCCCTTCGCCGGCATCCCCGAGCTTTTGGATGCGCTGGAACGTCGGGGATATTGGCTTGGGATCGTGACCGGCAAGTCCCGCGCGGGGCTCAATCGGCTTTTGGTGCGGCTGGGTTGGGAGGATCGGTTTCTCGTTTCGCGCACGCCCGATGAATGCCCATCCAAGCCGCATCCGGCGATGGTGCTGGATGCGGCGCGCGAGTTGGGCGTGGATAGGCGCGAGGTGGTGGTCGTCGGCGATGCGGTGTTCGACATCGAGATGGCGCGCGCAGCCGGCGCGGACGCGGTGGGGGTAAGCTGGGGCGTGAATGCGCCGGAGGCGCTCGCCGCGGCCGGCGCCCGGATCGTCGTGGAGACGCCCGAGGCGCTGGGGCGCGTTTTGGGCGTGGAGGCGGTGCGTTGCGCCGCCTCCTGATCGCGCTATTGGCGCTTGTGGTGGTGCTTGCGGGGATGCTGGTGGCGATCGCGATGCGCACCGACGGGCGACTGGTTGCGCGGGAGGCGCTTGCGCGGATCGGGAAGCTTGCGCACGCGCAGGCTGCGATGCAGGAAGGCGCTTTGCGCCTGTTTCCGTGGCCTCGGGTGGAGATCACGGGTTTGAGGCTTGTGTGGCCGGGGGCGGAGCTTGCCGTGGACGAAGCCGAGGTAGGGCTTTCGCTGGCGGCTCTGTTGGCCCCGCAGCCGGAGGCGCGCTGGCGCTGGCTGCGCCTTGAAGGCGTGCGCGGTCGCGCGACGCCCAAGACGATGTTTGCCGCTCTCCGGGCGTTTGCGGATGGCGGCATCCACTGGCCTGTGGAGCGCTGGCGCATCGCGCGAGGTTCGCTGAACCTGGGGGACTATGGGCTGCGCGCTCTGGATCTCCGCTGGCAGAAGGCGGCCGGCGCTCCCCCCAAGCTTACGGGGGCGATGGAGGTCGTCGCCGGCGGCGGCGCAGCCGGGCGCGTAGAGGTGCAGGGGTTCTGGGATCCGGAGGCCGGACGTTATCCGGCGTTTTCGCTTGCCTGGACATTGGAGCGTGTGCCGCTTCCGGATGCGGCGGCTGAGCTTGGCGGGCGCGCCATCTCTGGCGAGATCGTTTCGGAGCAGCGCCCCACCGGCGCGTGGGCGGCGAGAGTTGCGCTGAGCGGCGACGGAGAGCTCGCCCCGAGGCTGGAGGCGGAGTTTGCCGCCGCCTCGCGCGCGCAGATCGTCGTGCGCCGGGTTGCGCTTGCGGCGGCGCAGGTGCCGGTGGCCTCGGCGGAGGGTGTGTGGATGCAGGGGGCCTGGGACGGGCGGGTGAAGCTGTTGGCGCTTCCCGCGCGTTGGGCGGCGCGCCTTGGGCTTCCGAAAGGCCTTGCCGGCGAGGCCTCGCTGCGGGCCAGCGCAAGCGCGGCGGAGCTGCGCAGCGTGGCTCTCCGGCTCGGGGAGGAGGCGGTCGAGGCTTCAGGATTCGTGCAGCTGAATGCGCGGCGCTGGGAGGGGATGGTGCGCTGCCGCAAGTTTTGCCGCTGGGAGCGCTGGCAGCCGCTCGTGGCGCGCGCGCTTGCAAGCCTGGATGCGGTGCGGGTGCAGGCGAGCGCCCCTGCAGCCGAGCTGAAAGGGGTGCGCATGGCTTCGGCGCGGGCGGTGGTGCGTGTGCGGGGAAAGGCGCTTGCGCTTTCCTCGATTTCGGCGCGCGTGTGGGGCGGAGAGCTTGCGGGCAAGCTCAGCCGTGAAGGCAAGGGGTGGGACGGGGAGTTTCGCCTGAGCGGGGTGCGCATCCGCCCAATGCTGGAAAGTCTTTTGGGCGCGGCGCCTATCGACGGGCGCGCGGATGTGCGCTTGCGCCTCCATGCGCTCAGGTGGAGCTGGGCGGCGATGCGCGGCGAAGGGGAGTGGGATGCGCGGGATCTTCACTGGTCGCCGGAGGTGGCCATGCGGCTGGGCGCGGAGCGGTTTGCCGCCGCGCATGGGCGGGCGCGCTGGATGGAAGGCGACCTGCACGTGGAGGAAGCGGTCGTCGCCTCCGAGCGGATGCGGCTCCTTTGGCGTGGGCGCGCGGATCTCCTGCGGCGCTCCGTGGCGATGGACGCAGAAGCCTTGGTACGCGCGCCGCTTAGGCTTCTGGATGTGCAGCGCAGGCCAGGCGAGCGCGTGCGCTTTCGCATCGAAGGGGATTGGCGGGATCCCGTCTGGGAGGTGCAGCCATAGGCGCGGTGCGCTTTCGCGTCGATCCCGAGCGGCCGCATCGGCGCAGGATCGAACAAACGGCCGAGGCGCTGCAGCAAGGCCGGTTTGCCGTCGTGCCGACGGAGGCGACCTACGCGTTCGTGGTGCTTCCCGGCAAGACCGGCGCGATCGAGGCGATCCGGCGCATCCGTCGCTTGGACGAAAAGCACCTGTGGTCGCTCTTCTGCCCGGATCTGCGCACCGCGGCGCGCTACGCGCATCTCGACGATGTTGCGTTTCGATTGATACGCCGCCACACGCCCGGCCCTTACACCTGGATTTTGCCGGCGAGCAGCGCGCTGCCGCGGCGCGTGTTCGGCAAGCGCAAGGAGGTGGGCGTGCGCATCAGCGCTAGCCCCGTGATCGAAGGGCTGCTTGCGGCGCTGGAAGAGCCGGTGATGCTGGCCACGACCGTGCAGTTCCCCGAAGAGGAGATGCCGGAAACCGATCCGGAGCGGATCTGGCTGCGCATCCACGCCGAAGACTGCGTGATGCTGGACGGCGGTTGGGGTGCGCCCGTGCCGACGACGATCATCGATCTGACCGAGGGGGAGCCCGTGCTCGTGCGCGAGGGGATGGGCGCATGGCCCCAATAGGCTAGGATGGGCGGACAAGGAGGTGAGATGCGCTGGTTGGAGCAAGCCTTTGAACGTGCGCTGTGGAGCAGCCGCTTCGTGGTGCTGCTGGCGGTGTTGGCCTCGCTGATCGGGATGCTGATTTTGTTCTTCCTGGCCGCCGAAAGCATGGTGGTTTTGGCTTGGGACTTCATTACCGGGCTTGCCGAGGGCGGGCTTCCGGTGGGGTTCCATGCCCGCGCGGTGGGTGAGATCATCTCGGCGGTGGACGATTTTCTTCTGGCGACGGTGCTGTTGATTTTCGCGCTGGGGCTGTATGAACTGTTCATCAGCAAGATCGATGTGGCCGAAAGCGATGAGCGCGCAAGCCGCATCCTGATGATCAGGACGCTGGACGATCTCAAGGATCGGCTGGCGAAGGTCGTGCTGATGATTCTGGTCGTCGCGTTCTTCAAGAACGTGTTGCATGTGCGCTTCGACGATCCGCTGAACATCGTCTACATGGGCGCGGGGATTCTTTTGGTGTCGCTTGCCACCTACTTCACGCACAAGGCTGGGCATTCGGACAACCACACCCCTTCCGATGGGCGCAAGTCTTAGCCGCTGGCTGGATGGGCTTTTGGTGGCGCTCACTGTCGCCGCCATCGCCGCTTCATGGTCGGACGCGATGCCGGCGTGGGTGAGCCCCGTCGTGCTGGGGGGGTTCATCATCGCGTTTTTCGCGCGGTGGCGAGTGGATCCCGATCCGGCGGGCTGGATGCGGCGCAACTGGTGGGATCTGCTGCTGGTCGTGGTGTTGGCCTCGCCGCTTGCGCGGGTGCTCGCGCTCTTTCGGGCCGTGGTGCCGATGGTGAGGGTGGCCTTGGCGTTTCGCCTCACGCGCGGGAAACTGCTGCGTTTTCTTCTTTGGAGCGCGGACACGTGGCCTGTGGCGCTGGCGGTGGGCTTGGCCATTGTGTTTGTGTTCGGTGCGGCCGAATACGCGATCGAACACCCCCACAATCCGGGCTTTGCCCGCCTGCAGGATGGGCTTTGGTGGGCGCTCGCGACGGTCACGACGGTCGGCTACGGGGATCTGGCCCCGCGCACCGGCGCTGGGAGGCTCGTGGCCGCGCTGGCGATGGTGTTCGGGATCGCCGTCTATTCGCTGATCACGGCGAACCTCACGGTGTGGCTGGAGCGGGCGATCGCCCGCCGGCGCGCGCGGGATGGCCAATGAAGATCCAGCTTTCCGAAACCGCACACCCGCGGGATGTGCTCGGGATGCGCTATGTGTACCTCGTGCGCTCGCGTCGGGCGGGCGGGATCTCCTTGGGCGTGAACCTTAGCCCGCACAAGCGTTGCAACTTCCGCTGCGTGTACTGCCAGGTGGAGGGCTTGCGGCGTGGGGGCGGCGTGCGCTGCGATCTCGATCAGCTTCGCGAGGAACTGGCGCGCGCGTGGGCGATGCTCGATGCGCCGCTGGCCGACATCGCCTTTTCCGGGGATGGCGAGCCGCTTGCCTGCCCCAATGTGGACGAGGCGGTGGCGCTGGTGGCCGCATTCGCGCGTGCGCACGGGTTCACCGGCCCGATCCGCATGATCACGAACGCAAGCTACATCACCAAGCCCCACGCCGAGCGGGCGCTTTTGCGCTTGGCCGAAGCGGGGGGCGAGGCGTGGTGTAAGCTCGATGCGGTGGGCGAGGCGGAGACGCGCGCGATCCACGGCGTGCGCATCGCCGAGGCTCAGGCCTTGGCGTGGCTCGTCCGCTGCGCGCGCATGGCGCCGAGTTGGGTGCAGACCTGCGTGTTTCTGCTCGACGGCCAGTTCTCTTGCGCGGGCGAGGCGCGCAGGCGCTACCTTGCGCTGCTTGCGCGCGCAGCCCAGGCCGCGCCGATCCGGGGGGTGTGGCTGTATGGGCTGGCGCGGCCGGCTCAGGTGGCGCCCGAGCGCGTGGCGAGGGCACCGCGTGCTTGGGTGGAGGCGATGGCCGATGAGATACGCGCGCACACGGGGCTTGAGGTGCGCGTGTGCGCTTGAGACTTTCCGACTTCGACTATCCGCTCGACCCCGAACTGATCGCAAGAGAGCCGATGGAGCCGCGCGAGGCGGCGCGGATGCTGGTCGTGGGGCGCGAGCATTTCGAGCACCGAACGGTGCGGGATTTGCCGGGGTATGTGCAGCCAGGCGATGTTTGGGTGTTCAACGACACGCGCGTGATCCCGGCGCGGCTTTTCGGGCGCAAGCCCACCGGCGGGCGGGTGGAGCTGCTCCTCGTTGAGCGGCTTGCGCCCGGCCGCTGGAAGGCGTGGCTCAAAGGGCGCGTGCGGGCAGGAACCGAGATCATCATCGCCTCCGATTGCACGGTGCGGGTGGAAAAACGCATCGGGCGCGAGGCGGTGGTCGTCTTCACCACCGGAGACGATGAGATGGCGATCGAGCGCTACGGCGAGGTGCCGCTTCCGCCCTACTTGGGGCGCGCGCCCACCCCCGAAGACCGCGTCCGGTATCAAACCGTGTTTGCGCGCACGCCGGGTGCGGTGGCCGCGCCCACGGCAGGGCTGCACTTTACGGAAACGCTGCTGCGCGCGATGGAGGAAGCGGGCGCCCGGCTTGCGTGGCTTACGCTGCATGTGGGACCGGGCACCTTCGCGCCGGTGGAGACCGAAGCGATCGATCAGCACCGCATGCACGAGGAGCGCTTTTTCATCCCCGAGGCCACGGCCTCGCTCATCCGCGAAGCGCGGCAGAAGGGCAGCCGGATCGTCGCGGTGGGCACGACGGTCGTGCGGGCGCTGGAGTCGGCCGCGGACGAAGGGGGGCAAGTGCAGCCGGGCGCGCGGCGCACGCGGCTGTTCATCCGGCCGGGCTATCGCTTTCGCGTCGTGGACGCCTTGCTGACCAACTTTCATCTTCCGCGCTCGACGCTGTTGATGCTTGTCTGCGCGTTTGCAGGGTATGCGCGCACGATGCGCGCCTACGAGGAGGCGAAGGCGCATCGCTACCGGTTTTACTCCTACGGGGATGCGATGTTCATACCCGCGCGCTGGGGGGACGAGGGATGAGGCTGTGGGTAGCGCAGATCGCACCGAGGGTGGGCGACATCGCCGGCAATGTGCGCACGATCGTTGGCGAGATCGAGCGCGCCGCCGCAAAAGGCGCGGATCTGTGCGTATTTCCGGAGCTTGCGATCACCGGCTATCCGCCGGAGGACCTTTTGTTTCTCAATGACTTTCTGGCCGCGGCCGAGCGCGGCGTGCGCGAAGTCGCAGAAAGTACCCGCGGGCGCGTGGCGGCGATCTTCGGCGCGCCGCGCAGGGAGAAAGGGCGGCGCTACAACAGCGCGTTCGTCGCCGAGAACGGGCGCATCACGGGCGTGTACGACAAGCAGGCGCTGCCGAACTACGGTGTGTTCGACGAGATGCGCTACTTTACGCCTGGCGAGGGATCGCCGTGCGTGTTTCCGGTGGCGGGAAGGCTCATCGGGGTGGGTATCTGCGAGGACATCTGGCGCGATGCGATCGCTGCGCACCAAGCGCGCATGCGTGCGGATCTGTGGCTGAACCTGAATGCGTCCCCGTTTCATGTCGGCAAGCAGCTTGAGCGCGAGGCGCTCGTGCGCCGGCGCGCGGCCCAGTTCGGTGCGCCGGTCGTGTATGTGAATCCGGTGGGCGGGCAAGACGAGATCGTCTTCGACGGCGGCTCGTTCGCTATCGCGCCTTCCGGCGAGCTTTTGTTTCGCTTTCCGCTGTTCGCCGTGCACACCGCGGCCGTCGAGGTGCCGGCCGAAGGGGAGATCGCGCCTCTCCCGCCGGAAGAAGGGCAGATCTATCAGGCGCTCGTGCTCGGCGTGCGTGACTATGTTGAGCGCAATGGCTGCCGCGATGTCGTGATCGGTCTATCGGGCGGCGTGGATTCGTCGCTGACGGCCGCGATCGCGGCGGACGCGCTGGGGCCGGAGCATGTGCTCGGCGTCAGGATGCCGTCGCGCTTCACCAGCGCGCATGCGCTGGAAGACGCCGAGGCGTTGGCTGCGAACCTCGGCATTGCGCTGGAAACGATTCCGATTGAACCTGCGTTTGTCGCGTTCACCGAGATGCTCAAGCCGCTTTTCGCGCGTTGGGGCAAGACGGGCTTTGATGTGACCGAGGAAAACATCCAAGCGCGTGCGCGCGGCGTGGTGCTGATGGCGATCTCGAACAAAACCGGCCGGATGGTGCTCTCCACCGGCAACAAGTCGGAGACAGCAGTGGGGTATGCGACGCTCTACGGCGACATGGCGGGCGGTTTTGCGCCGCTCAAGGATGTTTACAAGACCCAAGTGTATGCGGTGTGTCGGTATCTGAACCGCGAGCAAGCGCGCATTCCGGAACGGGTGCTCACGAAGCCCCCGTCCGCCGAGCTTCGCCCCGATCAGAAGGACGAAGATACGCTTCCCCCGTATCCGGTGCTGGACGGCATCTTGCGGCTTGCGGTGGAGGAGGAGCAGGACTTTGCCTCGATCGTCGCCGAGGGCTACGATGCCGACACGGTGCGCCGGGTTTTGCGAATGTTGCACCGCGCTGAATACAAGCGCCGGCAGGGCCCGCCGGGGATCAAGATCACGCGCAAGGCGTTTGGGCGGGATCGGCGCTTTCCGATCACGCACCATTTCCGTCCGTGGGAGGAGGGCGATGAAGAAGGTGGAAGCGATCATCAAGCCGTTTAAGCTCGACGATGTGAAGGCTGCGCTTGAGGAGATCGGCGTGCACGGGATGACGATCACCGAAGTGCGCGGCCACGGCCGCCAGCGTGGGCACACGGAGCTGTATCGCGGCGCGGAGTATGTCGTGGACTTCGTGCCGAAGCTGAAGGTGGAGGTCGTGGTGCCGGCCGACAAGGCCGATCTGGTCGTGGATGCGATCCGGAAGGCTGCGGCCACCGGCAAGGTCGGCGACGGCAAGATCTTCGTGCTCGATGTCGAGCGCACGGTGCGCATCCGCACCGGCGAGGAGGATGAGGCCGCGCTCTAGAGGCTTGATGCGGGCTACATGGCGCTAGTGGGGGATGTGGTAGCTCGCCACAAGGTTTTCCACGAGCAGGCGCCAGCCGTCCACGAGCACGAACACGACGATTTTGATCGGCAGCGAGATCATCACCGGCGGCAGCATCATCATGCCCATGCTCATCAGGACGCTCGCCACGACGAGATCGATCACGACGAACGGTAAATACAGCAAAAAACCGATTTCAAAGGCGGTGCGAAGTTCGCTGGTGACGAACGCGGGCAAAAGCGCGGGCAGCGGCACCTCTTCGGGACGCTTCGGCTTCGCATAGCTGCCCATCTCAAGGAACATCTCCAGATCATCTTTGCGGGTGTTCGCGGCCAGAAACCGCTTCCACGGCTTGAGTGCGGCGGAAAGCGCCTGTTCTTCGTTGATAGCCCCTGCGCGGTAGGGCGCGATCGCTTTTGCTTCAATTTCCTGCCAGACCGGCATCATCACGAACCCGGTGAGAAACAGCGCTAGCCCAATCAAGACTTGCGTGGGCGGCGATTGCTGGGTGCCGAGCGCCTGCCGCAGAAACGCGAATACAACGACGATGCGGGTGAACGAAGTGCCGAGCACGAGAATGGAGGGTGCAAGCGCCAGAATCGTGAGCAGCGCCAAGAGCTTCAGCCCGGTAAACCAGCCCTCGGGCGTGGTCGGGGTATCGAGCGTAAGGCTCAGCCCCTCGGCGAACGCCCCGAAAGGCGCCCAAGCGGCAAGCGCAGCCAGAAGCCTAAGCATCCGGCTTTTCCGGGGACTTGGGGGGTGCGAACGCCGCCTCCGGCGGCAGCGGGCGCAGCTCGTCGCCGCTTTGCAGGATGAGGTAGCGGCCGGAGCTGTGCTCGATTTCCCAGATGCCGGCCTTTGGGCCCAGCATCAACCGACGCGCGACGCGCAACGCTTCGTCGCCGCGCGGCTGCCAGCGGGTGGCAAAACGCGCCAGCATCAAAAGCGCGCCGGTGATCACGGCGAGCGTCCCGAGAGTTTTCGCAAGCCACCAGCCCAAGTCGGCCATCATCGCGCCCCCAGCGCGTGGATCCTTGCGTTGGGCGGGATGATCTCAGTGATGCGCACGCCCAGTTGTTCGCCGATCGTCACCACCTCGCCGCGGGCGAACGGCACGCCGTTGGCGAGGATTTCCACTTCCGCGCTGGCCTCGCGCTTGAGATCGACGACCGAGCCGCGCTTGAGCCGCGCGAGCACATGCAGCGGCAGCTCCACCCGCCCCAACTCCACGCTCACTTCCAGCGGCACATGCAGGATGGCCTCGAGATTCGGCGCCTGCCGCTGGGCGGCCTCGGGGGTTGGCGTTGGATTTTCGCTCATGGGGATCCTCCTTGCGTGTCATCCATATCCAAGACCTCGGCCACAAGCAGCCCGTCGCGCTCGGCGGGGCGGGCGGGACGCAGCCGCCTGCCGCGCACCGCAAGCCATGCGGGATCGCGCGCGAGCACCCCGAGCGGGATCTCGTCGCCGGGCTTCAAGCGGAGAAACCGCCCCACCGAAAGCGAAAGGCGCGCAAGCTCCAGCGAAACTTGCGCCGGCAGCGCCGCAAGGGATTTCTCCAGCATCTCGGCCCATGCGGCATCCGCAGGCTCGTCCTCGGAGGCGCCCTCTTTGAGGCGTTCAAGAAACGGATCGAGAAACTCTTTCGGATAGCACAGACTCAACACCCCTTGCGCCTGTGCGCCCGCCTGGATCTCCACATCGACGATGAAGCAAGGCGTGTTGGGCGGGGCGACTTGCAAGAACTCGGTTTCCGTCGCCATGCGCTGCAGAGAAAGGTGGAGTGTGGCCACCGGCTGCCAGATCTCGGCGATCTCGCGGATCAGGCGCAGCCCCAAATGCTTGCTGAGCTTGAGCTCCACCTCGGTGAGGTGGTCCACTTCGCCTTCGATTTCGCCGGGGCCGGCGAGCATCGCGTCCACGCAGGCGAGCACCAGCGGCAGGTCCATCGCCGCGGCCATGCGCCCGACCGCAGCTTCTTCGTAAACGAACCACAGACGCGGGCGGTCGTGCTGCAGCCACTCGCGGCAGGGGCGTACGTAGGCGTCTTGAACTTCGACCGCCACCTCGCGGCCGAACAACTCCCCGAAGCGATCGCGCAGCATTTCCGCCAGCCGCCAATGCAGGTTGCCGAACACCGGATACGACTTTGGATCCAGCGCTGGCGCCTCGCTGAACGCAAACGGCTTGGCGTCCTCCGGCTCCGGGATCGGCGGCAGCATCGCCCAGATGGCCTCCGCGGTTTCGTCCTCGCCGAAGGCCTCGGTGAGCGCCGCGATTTCCTCGGGGCTCAGCAGCCGCTGGTTGCTCATTGCGCGATGAAGTCCGTAAAGAAGAGGTTTCGCACCCACTCGCCGCCCAGCAGGCGGTTGATCCGATAGATCAGCTCTTCTTTGAGCGCATATTTGCCGCCTGCGGTGCGCAGCTCCGCAAAGGTCTTGTTCGACATCACGGTGATCGCGAGGTCGTGAATGCGCACGAGGTTTTCCTCGACTTTTTGCTTGGCCTTCTCGCCGCGCACCTCCAGCTTGATCTTGGCGCGCAGAAAGCGCGTGGCGTCTGGATCGGCGAGGTTCACGGTGATGTCACCGAGATCCACATATACGGGCGGTGCATCCGGCTCAGGGGCAGGCGCCTCCGCTTCCGCCTTCGCAGGGGCTTGTGCCGGAGCGGGGGTCAGCACGAGTTTCCATGTCAAAAAACCGACAAGCCCGATCAACACCACCAGCAGCACGAGGGTGATCAACTGCAAAAGCCCGCCGGATTTTGCGTTCGTTTCCGCTTGTTCGGCCATCTCATTCCTCCTTCGCGATCACAATCTCGACGCGGTTGTTGCGCATGCGCCCGTAAGGTGTGCGCATCGTGGACACCGGATGCGCCGGTCCGTAGCCCGCAATCGCCAGCCTCGCTGGCGCAATCCCCGCATTTTCAAACACCTGCAAGACCGATGCCGCCCGCTTCAGCGACAGCCGCCACGGATCCACGCGGGGGGCTTCATGGGGATCGGCGTGCCCCTCGATGCGGATGGAGCCGGGCGCTGTGGCCAGCATCTTCGCCAGCCGCTCCAATGCCTTGCGGGCACGGGGATCAAGCTTTGCGCTGCCCGGCGCGAACAACACGGCATTGGGCAGGCGCAGGTGCAAGCGGTCGCGTTCGATCGTGGCTCGCACCTTGTGCTCCAAAACGCTGTGGCGCAGCACCGCGCGCGAGTTTTGCCGAAGCGCCAGCATCAGCTCTCGGGGGCTGACGATACGCTGCACGACGGCGGGCGGCACGAGCTGCAACTCGGTGCGGCTTCCCGCATTCAGCGTGGACACGGCCCAGCGAAAGTAGGTGCTGATGTCCTCCAGCCCCGTCTTGTCGAGCGTGGACATGGACACGATCAGGATGAAAAAGGTCAGCATCAGCGAGATGAGATCGGCAAACGTCGTCATCCACGCTTCGGGGTTGGGCTTGTACTCGACCGGGTATTGGCGTTTGCGGCGCGCCATCTGTCAAATACCTGACGGGGGTGTGACCGACGGGCGGATGCCCTGCGGCGGCAGACTGCGCATGCGCTGGGGTTCCTCGTCGGTGGTGGGGCGGAAGCGCAGCACGAACTCCACGCGCCGCGCCCACTCCGGATGGCCCGGGATTGGATGCGCTGCGCCCATGCCGGCGATGATCATGCGCCCCTTGGGCACGCCGCGCTCGGCCAGCGCCCGGAACACGGCCAGCGCGCGAGCCGCGGAAAGCTCCCAGTTGCTCATGAAGCGCCCGCGCACCGGCGTGGGATCGGTATGGCCTTCGATCGTGATTTCGATCACCTCGGGGCGGCTCAGGATCGGCGCGAGGCGATCGAGAAACGCCGCGGCTGCCGGAGAAAGCTCCACCGCGCCGGGATCGAACAGCAAATAGTCCATGAGGCGCACGCGCACGGTGTCCCGATCGAGCGGCAGCACCGTCATCGCGTCCTCGGCGGCGAGAAACTTGGCCACTTCGGTGAGCGCTTTCGCCGTGCGCTTCGGCGGCGGGCCTTCGTCCACGATGGGGTGGGCGGGCATCGCGGGGCCTTCGCCTTGGTCCACATTGGCGCCGCGCCGCATCGGGCTAAAAGTCCCGGCCAGAGATCCGAGCGCCGCAAGCCGTTTTTCCTCGACGATCACGGCCATCGAGGTCAGCAGAATGAAAAAGGCGAGCATTTGCATCATCAGCTCGAGGAACAGCGCCGCGGCGAGATCCTTGGGCGGATCAAGCGGCTCGGGTTTCTTCTCTCGGCGTGCCATCGCTTACTCGAACTGCGAGGTGCGCTGCTTCGGGGGCAGATAGCCCAGAAGCTTCTGCTCCATCACGCGCGGGTTTTCGCCGACGATCAGCGATTGGATGCCCGTAAGGATCAGCTCGTAGACGAGCATTTCCTCTTTGCTGCGCGTTTTGAGCTTGCCCGCCATCGGCAAGAACACGATGTTGGCGAGGATGGCGCCGTAGAATGTGGTCAGAAGCGCCACCGCCATGGACGGGCCGATGGACGAAGGATCGGACATGTTCTGCAGCATCAAGACGAGCCCCACGAGCGTGCCGATCATGCCCATCGCCGGGGCGTAGGTGCCAAGCGCTGTGAGCATGTCCGCGCCCTGCTGGTGGCGCTCGTTGATCTTTTCCATCTCCGTGAACAGCACCTCTTCGATCACGCTCGGCTCCTGGCCGTCCACGGCCATCTGCAGGCCTTTTTTCAGAAAGGGGTTCTCGATCGAGGCCAAGTGCTTTTCCAGGCTCAAAAGCCCGTCTTTGCGGACGACCTGCGCCAGCTCCACGAGCTTTTGGATCACTTCGGCCGGATCGTCCACCTTGTAAAGGAAGGTCTTGATGATGACCTGCACAAGGCCCAGCGCCTTCGGCAGCGGATAGCCGACGAGAAACACGCCCACGGTGCCGCCGACGACGATCATCAACGAGGGCGGGTCGATAAAGCTGGAAATCCCGCTTCCGATCGCGAAGAGCACGAGGCCGAAGGCGGCCACGATCCCGATAAGCGTGGCGATGTCCACGGGTGACCTCCATTTGCCGCGCGTTTTTGCCCTTGAGCAAGCAATGCCCGTGCCACGAAAAAGGGCGCGGGGATCGCCCGCGCCCCCGTGGCGTGCAGGGATGCCTTAGCGCTTGATCTGCATCAGCGCCGAGAGCATCTGGTCGGTGGTGAGGATCGTCTTCGAGTTCGCCTCGTAGCCGCGCTGGATCACGATCATCTTCACGAACTCGTTGGCGAGGTCCACATTGGATTGCTCCAGCGCATACGGCGTGATCGAGCCCATCCCGCCGTTGCCGGGCTTTTCGAACACCGGCGTGCCGGAGGCGATCGTTTCCTGCATCAGGTTGTTGCCCACGTGCGCAAGCACTGCGTCGTTCGGGAAGTGCGCGAGCGCCACCTGGAACAACGGCCGGCGCTGGCCGTTCGTGAACACGCCGAAGATGCGGCCGGTGGAGTCGGTTTCGAGCCTATCAAGGAAGCCCGCCGCATAGCCGTCGCGCGTCATCTGGCGGGTGGCGAAGCTTCCGGCCATCTGCACCGTCCCGTCCAAGCCTGAGCCGGTCGTGCCCTGCGCGTCCACATTGACCGCATGGCCGAAGTCGAATGTGATGGAGCCTGCGGCGGCGTTGACCCAGTTGACCGTCGCCGTCGGCGCGTACTCCTGCACCAGCTCGCCGTTGGGCCCGAAGACGAGTGTCTGCGTGCCGTAGGCGGTCACGACGCCGCCGGTGACGGTGGAAGCGGTCGGCGCGCCGATTTCGGTGGGCACGCCCGCGGTTCCGCCGGCGAGATCCGCCCCGTCCACGACGAGGTGATAGTCCCAGACGCTGTTGCCGGCGGCATCCTGCCCCACCTTCGTGAACATGATGCTCACCGCGTGTTGCTGGCCGAGCGAATCGAACACATTCACCTCGGCCTTGTAGTGGTAGGTCGTCGGATTGGCCGGATCGAACGGCACCGCCGGCATCGGTTGGGCGTTGGCGTCCAGAGACACCCCGACGAGGACATTCGTCGTGGCTTTGGCTTGGCTGGCGAGGTTGGCGAACGTGATGTCGGTGATGTTGCCGATCGCGTTGCCTTGCTCGTCCGTCGCCCAGCCTTGCACGACGAAGCCCTGCCCGTTGATGAGCCGGAAGTCCTTGTCGAGAAAGAACGAGCCGGCGCGCGAGTAATACACCTGACCGCTTGCCGGATCGCGCAGCGCGAACAGCCCTTTGCCGTTGATCGCCATGTCCGTGGGGTTTGTCGTGTTCTGGATGCTGCCTTGGCTCATGTCGCGCGTGATCGCGCCGATGCGCACGCCGTTGCCGACCTGATTGGCGATGTTTGAGCGCGTGACATTGACCGTTTGCGACAGCACGTCAGCGAACACGACATTCTGGCTCTTGAAGCCGAGCGAGTTGACATTGGCGATGTTGTCCGAGACCACCCGCACCGCTTCGCCGAATGCGGTCAGTCCCGAAGCGCCGGTGTACAGTGCGTTGTAGATGCCCATCGTTCACCTCCTTACAGCGTGATTTCGCGGATGGCGGACGGCGGCACTTCCAGGCCGTTCACGGCAAGCGCCCAGCCGTCCGCGGTGTGGCGCACCGCCTGCACCGTGCCGCGCCACCAGACTTGTGCGGGCAGCGGCTGCCCTTGGGCGTCGGCGGCATGCACGCGGATCTCGTAGATCCCCGCAGGGGCAGTGCTGCCCTGATCGGTGGTGCCGTCCCATTGCGCTTGCCAGCCCTGTGGGCTCGGTGTGGCCGCAAGGGTGCGCACCACATTTCCCGTGTCGTCGAGGATTTCGATCCCGACGCGCGCCGCCCCCTGAGCGTCAATGGTCAGGGGTGTGGGGGTTTTGCCGTCCCAAGACAGTTGACGGGAGGCCACCACCGCCTGCTTGCCCAGCAAGGCCGCACCCTGCACGGCGCCCAGGCCTGCGTTTTGCGTTTGCAGATACTGCTCAAGCAGCCGGTTCGTGCGCAGCTGCTGATCGAGCATGTTGAACTGGGCGAGCTGGCTTGACATCTGCGTGGGATCTTGGGGGTTGAGCGGATCTTGGTACTGCAGCTCCGCGATCAGCAGCTTCAAAAACACTTCCTGCTTTCCCAGATCCGCGGCCACCTGCGCGGACGAGGCATTGTTCTGAGGCGGAGTCACTGGCTGCATCGCTGACCTCCTTATATGCGGATGCTGATCCCGCCCGCCGGCTGCGGTGCGGCGCGCTGGGATGAGGCGCGAGGGGAGCCTGGTGCGCGCTCGTCCGGCGAGACTTCTTCGTGGCTGCGCCCTGTGTGCGAACCCTGAGAGCCGCAGTCGCAGGCAAAGTGAGCAAGCGAAAAGCCGCCTTCGGCAAGGGTTGCGCGTAGCGCCGGCAGTTGCGCGATGAGCGCTTGTTGCGCTTCCGGTGCGTCCACGCGCAGGTGCAGGTGCACCTCGTGCCCGCGAAGGCGCAACTGCGCCCTGAGCTTCCCAAGATGGGGCGGATCAAGCTCGATCACGAGTTGGTGTGCCCGTCCTTCGACGACGGACTCGGCGATCGCTTGCACCGCCTGCGATGGCACAAGCCGGGCGGAAGGGGGAACTCCCCCCGTTCCCTGAGACGAGGGAGCGCGAGATGAGGCAAGCGCATGCCCTTCCCCTGCGGGAGCGCTTGCCACTTGCGATTCATTCCGATCCGAGGGAGAAGGAGCCTTCAGCCGCTTGTCCTCCCCGCGGGCTTCCTTCGCCAGCGAAGCCCCGAAGATGGATGCGGCGCTTGCGCGATCCAAAGCCTGGGCGTGCGCCTGCGACTTGGCTCCCGATGAGGAGGGTACAAAAAGAAGCTCCGCTTCAGGAGCTTTTCGCGCGTGCCTAGCGCGAGCAGGGTTGCGAGTATCCGTTGGGGTCTCGGGCGGAGCGAAAGGCGCATCCGGTGCAGGCCGAGCCCGCTCGGGGAAGGATGCAGGGATCGTAAGGGATTGGAGAGCCACGACTCCCTTCGCGGGCAAAGGATGGGTTACTTCGGGATCATGGGTGGGCGAATGTTGGCTGCAAGCAGCCTCTTCCTGGGAAAGAGAAGGATGTCGCGTAGCCTGCAAGGCCGGCGATGGGGTTGCTTCTACGGGGATGGTCACACTTTTTTGAGGCGATACTCGAATGGGTGCCAGATGCTGCGCAGGCTTCTCAGAACGGATGTGCGACGGGCTTGCAAAGTCAGGCTTGGATGATTTTTTGCCAAGCCCTTCCAGCTGTGGCGAGGCCTGAGCTGATGGGGGCTGCTTCATCAGCTTCTCCGGATGAGCACGGGACGGTGCCCCAAGGTCAAGATGCATCGGGTTCTGCGGGCGAGCGGGCGATGGGGTTCCAAAGCCGGCAGGCCACGATTCGCGTGGGCCTTCGGAGATGGCCGAAAGCCCCCTGCATGGCTCGGCTGGCGCTCCGCTGAGCGGAGAAGAGCCGTCGGGCTCGTCGCGCTTTTGGGATGGGTGGGGTGGATCCAAATCTTTCGGGAGGTTGGCCGGGATCACCGTCTGAAGGCGGGATGGAGGCTGGCCCTCAAAGTGCGTTTTCGGCGCGATCTCCAATGCGAGGAACAACCAGCCTTGGCGGGCGAGCAGCGCGGCAAAGCCCGGGTGCACCTGCCGCTTGTCCTGCAAAGCGGTGGCGGCGTGTTCGCCTGTGATACGCAAGGCCTTCATCATGCCTGGAAGGAAGCAACCGCGGGGCCAACACGCAACGCATTGATCCATCAAGCGTTTTTGCTTTTGGCCCGCGCGGGGGGCGGAAAAAGATGACTTGAGGGGGAAAGCATTGCCGGGCGAGGGTGCGCCGGTGCGATCCGAACCCGCATGCGGTAGCGTTGATGCTGACGCTAGGGGAGGTGCGCATGGGCTTTCGCATTGAGCGGGATACGATGGGCGAGATGCGCGTGCCGGAGGATGCGCTGTATGGCGCGCAGACGGCGCGTGCGGTGCTGAACTTTCCGATCTCAGGCGAGCGCATGCCGCGCGAGATGATCGAGGCGCTCGGCTGGATCAAGCACGCGGCGGCCGAAGTCAACTTGGAGCTGGGAAGGCTGGATGAGCCGCGCGCGCGCGCGATCGCCGAGGCCGCGCAAGAGGTGGCCGAAGGGCGCTGGGATGCGCACTTTCCGGTGGATGTGTTCCAGACCGGATCCGGCACGAGCACGAACATGAACGCGAACGAGGTGATCGCCCACCGCGCGATGCAGATCGCGCCGGGGCTTGCGGTGCACCCAAACGATCACGTGAACATGGGCCAGTCCTCGAACGATGTGATTCCCACCGCGATCCATCTGGCCGCAGCCAAGCTCTGGCATCGGGAGCTTGCGCCGGCGCTTCGGAAGCTGCATGCGGTGCTTGTCGAGAAGGCGGAGGCGTTCGCCGATGTCGTGAAGGTCGGGCGCACGCACCTGATGGACGCCACCCCGATCACGCTGGGGCAGGAAATCTCGGGTTGGGCGCGGCAGGTGGAGCTTGCTTGCGCACGGCTTGAGGCCGCCACCCCACGGCTGTTCGAGCTGGCGATCGGCGGCACGGCAGTGGGCACAGGCCTCAACACGCATCCGGAGTTCGGCGCGCGCGTCGCGGCAAGACTCGCCGAGCGCTATCGGCTCCCGTTCGTGGAGGCGAAAAACCACTTCGAAGCGCAGGCGGCGCAGGACGCGCTTGTCGAGTTCTCCGGCGCGCTGCGGTGCGTGGCGCTTTCGCTGCTCAAGATCGCCAACGATGTGCGCTTGCTCAACTCGGGGCCGCGCTGCGGCATCGCCGAGATCCGCATCCCCGCGGTGCAGCCGGGCTCGAGCATCATGCCGGGCAAGGTCAATCCGGTGATCGCGGAAAGCCTCGCGCAGGTGTGTGTGCAGGCGGTCGGCAACGACGCCGCGGTGGCCTGCGCGGCAAGCCAAGGGCTGTTGGATTTGTGCGTGATGCTGCCGGTGATGATGCGCAATGTGCTTTCGTCCGAACGGCTGCTTGCGCGCGCTGCGGCCGTGTTCGCCGAGAAGTGCATAGCGGGGCTGGAGGCCAACCGAGAGCGCTGCGCGGAGCTCGTCGAGTGGAGCATGAGCCTGGCCACGGCGCTTGCGCCGCACATCGGCTACGAGCGCGCGGCCGAGATCGCGAAGCGCGCGGTGGCCGAAGGGCGCACGGTGCGCGAGGTGGCCGAAGAGATGAAGATCCTGCCGCCGGATGAGCTTGCGCGGGTGCTCGATGCGCAGGCGATGACGCGCCCAGGCGTGCGTTGACGGCGCAGGATCGGATTCTTGCGATCGCCGCCGAGGGCGGCGTGCGGGATGCGGCGGCAAGGCTCGTTGCGATTTCGCCTTACTTCGTGCAACTGTGCCGGATGCTCGACGATGAGGCACTCAGGCAGTTGCTGCGCCCTCGCCCTGGGCTTGCCGATCCGGCTTGGGTGGCGCCGCTTGCCGGCGCGGACAAGCCTGCGGCCCTGCGCGCGCTGCGGCAGGCGGCTGCGCGGGCGCGGGCGCATGCGATCTGGTGGGAGCTGGGGCTGGGCGGGGACATCGTGGCCTCGTATGAAGCGCTGTCTGCGTTCGCCGACCGGCTCGTGGCCGAGGCGCTGGCGGCGGCGGAAGGGATCGTAAGCGCCCGCTTCGGCGAGCTGCCGGGCTTTGCGATCGCAGCGCTTGCGCTGGGCAAGCACGGCGGCGAGGAGCTGAACCTCGGCTCGGATCTCGACCTCGTGTTCGTCTGGGACGCGCCGGAGGGCGCATCCAGCACGCGACGAGGGCTTGGCGCATCCGAATACGCCGAGCGCGTGGTGCGCGCCTTCGTGGAGCTTTGCGCGCTGCGCACGGCCGAGGGGCTGGCCTGGGAGGTGGACCTGCGCCTACGGCCAGGCGGGCAAGCCGCGCCGGTGGCGCTGCGCCTGGCCGCGGTGGAAAGCTACTTCGAGGACTACGCGCAGGCCTGGGAACGGGCGGCGTGGATCAAGGCGCGCGCGGTGGCAGGGGATGCGGGCCTCGGCAAGCGGTTGATGCAGATCCGGGAAGCGTTCGTGTTCCGCCCGCGGCTCGACTGGGCGATGCTTGATGCGCTTGCCGAGATGAAGCGCCGCATTGATGCCGAGGCGGGCACGAAGGGCTTCGGGCCCGGCTGGGATGTGAAGCGCGGGCGGGGCGGCATCCGCGAAGTCGAGTTCATCGCGCAGGCGCTGCAACTCGCCTACGGGGGGCGCTATTCCCGCTT
>CAZTLD010000001.1:0-25572 GCA_964614395.1 uncultured Zetaproteobacteria bacterium | reverse complement strand
ATCAGGGAGCTTCTTGCGTGATCGCAGCGCTTCGCTCGCTCGTGTTCTATGCGTTTTTCGCGCCCTGGACGGCGCTATGTTCATCGTTGATCCTGCTGCTTCGCCCGTTCGGCGAGCGGGTGTGCTGGATCATCGCCCGCCCGTGGAGCCGAGCCACGCTCGCATGGCTGAGGCTCAGCTGCGGCGTCCGCGTAGAGATCGAGGGAACGGGCAAGCTTTCCGAAGTTCGGGCGCCGGCGGTGGTGATGAGCAAACATCAGTCGGCGCTGGAGACGATCGCGATGCCGCTCGTGGTCCCGCGCTTCGTGTGGGTGTTGAAGCGGGAGTTGATTTTTATTCCGATCTTCGGCTGGGCGTTGGCTGCGATCGGATCGATCGCGATCAAGCGGGAGAATCCACGGCAGGCGGTGAAAGATGTGATCACGCGCGGGGTGAAGGCGCTTGCCCAAGGCAAGTGGGTGGCGATCTTTCCCGAAGGGACGCGCGTGCCGGTGGGGAAGACCGGCACCTACCAAGCCAGTGGCGTGTGGATCGCGAAGCGCGCGAAGGCTGCGATCGTGCCGGTCGCGGTCGCGACCGGCCATGTGTGGCCGCCGAGATCATGGATCAAGCGCGCAGGTGTCGCGAAGATCCGCATCCTCGATCCTTTGACGCCGGAAGAGGTCGAGGCCACCCCCCGAGAGGCGCTGCTTGCGCGCATCCGCGATCGGATCGAAGCGGAAACGCGCCTACTCGAACGGGAGGTGGGGGCGGCCTCCGAGCGGAACGTCGCGGCGCTTGAAGATCCCTACCAGCAGCATGCCGGCGATGAACCCGCCCACATGCGCGAGAAACGCCACACCGCCCTTCGCGGGATCGGAAAAAAGGCCGTAGAGCGCCTGCAGCGCGAACCAGAAGCCTAATACGATCTTGGCCGGCCAAGCCTGAAGCTGCGTGAAGAAACCCATCGGAATCAGCACCACCACGCGGGCATGCGGAAACAGCAGCAAGTATGCGCCCAGCACCCCGGAAATCGCGCCGGAGGCGCCGACCATCGGGATCTCCGAGCTCGGCGCGGAAAGCGCCTGTGTGAACGCTGCCGCCACGCCGCACAGCAGGTAGAAAACGAGAAAACGAAGATGCCCCATCGCGTCTTCGACATTGTTGCCGAAGATCCAGAGGTAGAGCATGTTCCCGATCAAGTGCGCCCAACCGCCGTGCAGGAACATCGAGGTGAACACGGTCAGCGGCGCAGGCACCCACTGCAAGGCGGGATCAAGCTGGGCATGCCCGAACAACACGGCTGGGATCATCCCGAGTGCATAAATCTTGGCCTCCATCCACTGCACGGGCCCGGCGATCTCCCAGAAGAACACCAGCACGCACGCCGCGATCAGCGCCACCGTGACGATCGGCGGGCGCTCAGTCGGGTTTTCGTCGTAAAGCGGGATCATCGCAGATGCGGCCAGTCGTCGTCGTCAGGGAGCACCGTGATCACATCCGCCGGCCCCTCGGAAAGCCTTTCCGCCTCCGGCCACCAGCGGCGGATGATCGCGCGCCGCACGGCCGGCACGAGCAGCAAAAACCCCAGCGTGTCCGAAATGAAGCCGGGGGTGAACAACATGACGCCTGCAAGCACGAGCATCGCCCCGTGGAGCATCTCCGCAGCAGGCGGATAGCCCATCGCGATTCTGCGCTGCGCTTCCATCAGCGTCTGCCACCCTTGCCAGCGGATCAAGAATCCTCCTACCACGGCGGTGAGCACGCACAGCGCAATCGTGGAGAACGCGCCGATCCTTGCGCCCACGCGGATGAGCACATACAGCTCGATCAACGGTCCGAAAAACAGAATCAGAAAAAGCCACATGACCTACTCCTTGCGCACCATGCGCACCACCCTTGCCCCGACATTGCTCAGCAATGTGTAGGGGATTTCAGGCGGCTCTCCAACCATGCGCGCGCATGCATCCTCCACCGGAAGCCCGGGCGTGCCCCAGAAGCTTGCCCAGTCGCCTTCGCGCGCGCAGGCGTGCGTCACATCCACGATCGTGTAGTCCATGCACACGCGCCCGACGATCGGGCAAAGCGCGCCTCCGAGCTCCACCATTCCCCGGTTGGAAAGCCCCCTTGGCACGCCGTCCGCATAGCCCGCAGCCAAAACCGCCACCCGCATCGGCTTGGGGGCCACGAAGCTGGCGTCGTAGGACACCGCATCCCCCGCCTCAAGCGATTTGATCTGCAACACGCGCGCCTGCAGCTCCATCACGGGCCTAAGCCCCAAGCGGCGGATCCTCGCCGCAGGCTCAACCCCATACAGCGCAATCCCCACGCGCACGAGATCCCCCCACGCCTCCGGCGGAAGGGAAGCCAGCCCCGCACTGTTCGCGAGCGAACGCATCCAGCGGCGTCCGGCGCACAGCGCCTGAAAGCGACGGACTTGCGCTTGCGTGAGCGGATGCTGCGGCCGATCGGCCAAAGCCAAGTGGCTGAGCGCCCCCTCAATGGGGATCCCGTGTTTTTCGGCGGCTTCGGTGAGGCGTTCGGGATGCGCCTCGCCCAGCCGATGCATCCCCGTCTCCAGCTTGATCCACACAGCCTGCTTTCCGCCGCGCGCGATCCACGCGCGGAGGTGCGCAAGATCTGCGATCACGGGGCGAAGCGCGGAATGCGCGCGAAAGAGCGCCAGCGCTTCGTCGTCCTCCGGCGGGGAAAGCACCAACACCTTCGGATGCCGTCCGGAAAGAATATCCAGAAGCCTTCGGCCTTCCTCGGCGTCGGTCGTGGCAAACCAGCGGCAGCCGGCCTCCCACAGCGCGGGTGCGACGATCTCCATGCCGTGTCCGTAAGCGTTGGCCTTGACCACCGCGCACACCTGCGATCCGCGTGCATGCGCGGTGATCGTTTTCCAGTTGTGCGCCAGTGCGGAGACGGAGATAAGTGCGCGCGCCCGCACTAAGCGTCGAACGCCGCCGAGGGCGCGTGGTTTTCAAAGCGCGTGTACGGCTTGATGAAGGTGAGCTTCACGGTGCCGGTCGGCCCATTGCGTTGCTTGAGAACGATGATCTCGGCCAAGCCCTCGTTTTCCGGCTTCGGGTGATAGACCTCTTCGCGGAACACGGCCAAGATCAGGTCCGCGTCCTGTTCGATCGCGCCGGACTCGCGCAAGTCCGCCATGATCGGACGCTTGTCCGCGCGCTGCTCCACCGAGCGGTTGAGCTGCGAAAGCGCCACCACCGGCACATGCAGCTCTTTCGCCAGCCCTTTGAGCCCGCGCGTGATCTCCGAAATCTCCTGCTCCCGCCGCTCGGCGTCCGCCCTTCCCGTCATCAGCTGGAGGTAGTCAATTACGATCAGATCCAGCCGCCCGTGCTCGCGCTTGAGTCGGCGGCACTTCGCGCGCACATCGAGGACACCCAGGTTGGGCGTGTCGTCGATGAAGATCTTGGCCTCCGCAAGCTTCCCGGTGGTGTTGGCGAGCTTCATCCAGTCGTCGGAAGAGAAGTGGCCGGTGCGAAGCTTTTTCAGATCCACGCGCGCTTCGCTCGCCAGCATCCGAAGCGCCAGTTGACTGTCCGCCATTTCCAGCGAAAACACCGCGACGACCGCCTCCGAATCCCCCCGCAGCGCCACATTGGTGGCGATGTTCATCGCAAAAGCGGTTTTGCCCATGCTGGGGCGCCCGGCGATGATGATGAGATCGCCGCGCTGCAAGCCGCTCGTCATCGTATCGAGATCGGTGAACCCAGTGGGGACGCCGGTGATGAGCGACTTTTTCTCATAGCGCTCGGCCAACTGCTCGTAAACCTGGCGCATCAGCCCTTGCATCGAGCTGAACCGTTCCAAGCCTTGCCCGTAGCGCTCGGCGATGCGCAGGATCTTTTGCTCAGCGCGGTCAAGGTGCTCGTGCACATCCAGCTCGGGCTCTTCGTAAACGCCTTCCGTGATCTTGTGGCAGGTGCGCAGAAGCTCGCGCAACACCGCGCGGTCGCGCACGATGCGCGCGTAGTGTTCGACATTGGCCGCCGTGGGCACGACGGCTAGCAGCGAAGCGAGATACGCCTCGCCCCCCACCCGCTCAAGCTCACCGTTTTGTGCGAGGAACTCCTTGACCGTAAGCGCATCCACGGCGCGCCCTTTTTCGTGCAACGTTAGCGCCGCACGGTAGATCCGCTGGTGCGCCTCGGCGTAAAAATCTTCCGGATGCAAAAAGCCCTCAATGCGCTCCAGCGCCTGCTGGGCATCGAGAAAGATCGCGCCAAGCACCGCCCGCTCGGCATCCAGCGCCTGCGGGGGGACGCGCTCGCGCAATCCCCCCGGCAAGGGCTTGGCGCTCAATGCCCCTCCGTTTCCACGCGCACGGAAAGCTCAGCGACCACGTCCGGATGCAGGCGCACGCGGAACGCGTGCGTGCCGACCGTCTTGATCGGCGCATCCAAGATGATGTCCGCCCGACGCACCTCAAAGCCGTGCTCGGCAAGCAACGCGGCGAGGTCTGCCACACCCACCGAGCCGTAAAGGTGCTCGCCGTCGCTTGTGGGGCGGTGCACGACGAGCTCCAGCGCCTGCATCTTTTCCGCCTGCGCCTTGGCCTGTTCGAGCCGTTCGGCCTGCGCCTTTTCCAGCATCGCGCGCCGCCGCTCGAACAGCTTGCGGTTCGCGCTGGTGGCAAGCAGCGCCTTCTTCTGCGGGATCAGGTAGTTGCGCGCATACCCCGGGCGCACATCGACGACATCGCCGACGTTGCCCAGCCCCTCGATCCGTTCAAGCAGAATCACCTGCATTGCGTCCTCCTTGCTTCCTGAAATCCAGCCACAAATCGGCAAGCCCCACGATCAACAGCGGCAGAATCATCGCAGACCACAGCGCAAGCATCAAATAAAGGGTGGCGATCGCAAGCGTCATTTCGCGCGCGGCAAGCCAGGCGTGCACGGCAAAGGTGCCTTGCGCGGCGATGGGCGCGGCCAAGGCGATGGCCCCGCTTTCCGCCCAAAAGCGCACGGAGCCTTCCCCGAGCAGCGCGGCTGTCGCCAAGCCAAGAAAACCAAGTCCCAGCCGCGGCCGGAAGGAAAGCATGTAAATGGGGCGGGTGTCGCCCGCAAACAATCCCCAGCGCTGCATCACGCTGCGGGCAAGCACCAGATTGCCCAACCAAGCCACCCAAATCCCCGCGGTGATCCAACCGGGCATCCCCTGAGCCAACGCGTGCACAAGCTTCTGGATCTCCGAGGCTTCACGACCCTGCACGATCTCGCGCAGCAGCTTCTCGCCGAGCTCTGCGGGAGCGATCCCTTGCGCATCTGCGTACCACGCCCAGCCGACGAACACCACGCCGGCCGTGAACGCAAGCAAGGCAGCCGCTGCGCGCTCAAGCCCGCGCACGCGGCTGAGCAGCAGCCAGCCGGCGATGGCCGGCGCCACCCCATAAAGCAGAAAGGCGCTGATCCCCACCGGCCAGGCAAAACCGCTGGCCGCCCACACACCTGCGCCCATCAGCCCCACGGCAGGCAAGGCAAAACCAAGCCCTCCCCCCATCGCGACGATCGCCGCCACCATCGGCACCAGAAGATGCGCAGCCAACGCCGCCGAAACGGCCAGCAATCCCAAAACTGGAATCGGTGCAAGCAGGCTTGCCCACGCAGGCGCGGTGAACATCACCAGCATCAGCGCTGCGCAGGGGAGCTTGCGCGTGAGCAGCGCCTGCGCCGCCGGAGGCATGCCGGTTGCATCGCCGCCCACGCGCGACTCCGATCAGCCCTTGTGCATCGTCGTGAACGGCAAAAGGGCGAGGATCCGCGCCCGCTTGACCGCCTTCGTCAGCCTGCGTTGATGCTTGGCGCAAGTCCCGGTGATGCGGCGGGAGATGATCTTGTAGCGCGCGTTGATGAACGGCTTGAGCGATTCCGGATCTTTGTAGTCCGGCTCGAACTTCTCCGCGCAAAAGCGGCAGAACTTGCGCCGGCGCGGATAACGCCGCTGCTTCTTTTCCTCTTTTTTCGCCTCGGAAGCCTCCGCGGCCTTCTCCGGCTGCGCTTCCGTGGCTTCGGTGGTCTTTTCCTGCTCAGTCATCGCCATACCCCTCGTCGTTGGTTTTGACATCCGTGATCCACACTTCAAGCTGCCCCCAAAACGGCATGCCGTCCCGCCGGAAAAAACGCCGTCGCAACACGCCCTGGATCTCGACCCATGACCCTTCCAGCTTGGCAAGCTTCTCGGCGATCTCTTTCCATGCGCGGATTGGCAGTGGCTGCTCATCGGGCGCTTCCACGCGCGGCGCCCCGAGCGCCGGCCGCGGCACCCATAGCTCGCCGATCACGGCAAAGCTTCCATCCGGCAACCAGCGCGTGCGCAGATGCTGCAACACCCCTCGGGCGCGAACTTCGGCGAAGGCCTCAGGCCGCTTCCGCGTCAGCGCCGCCCTCGGGTTCGGCGGCTGTGCGCTTGGCGAGCGGCGAGGGCTTGTCGGACACCTCGTCCACGCGCACGCACAGCCACCGGATCACATGATCGGAAAGCCGGAACGCGCGCTCCAGCTCCCGTTGCACATCCGGCTCGCCGTCCACCACGATCAGGAAATAGTGCCCGCGCTTGCGGTGGGCGATGCGATAGGCCAGCGGGCGCACGCCCCACGACTCGCGCTTGACCACGCGCCCGCCGTGCTTTTCCACCAGCGCGACCAGCTCATCGACGACCTTTTCGGCATTGGCCGTGGAAAGGTCTGGGTGCACGATAAACACATTTTCGTAATACATCCGACCTCCTTTCGGTGCGCGCATCCGCGTGCGATGCGCAGCGCCCCGCGCTCTTGGCGCGGAGCAAGGATGGCGGCGAAAGATAGCTGCAAGCTTCTTGAATGCAAGCGCAAACGGGCTATGCTTGCCGCCCATTTTCCGCAAAGGGGTTTTGGCGATGGCGATCGAGCATTTGACCTACCGCCCGAGCCGGATCAAGCGCGCGCGCAAGCACGGGTTTCGGGCGCGGATGAAGACGAAAGGCGGGCGCAAGGTGCTCAAGCGTCGGCGCGCGAAAGGGCGCAAGCGTCTTACCGTCTGAACGAGCGTTTTCCGAAAGAGGCGCGCCTTCGCCGGCCGGCGGAGTTCCGGCGGCTGCGGGGTGGCCAGCGCATCGAGGGGAAGCTCGCCGCCGTGGTCTGGAAGCGCAACGCGCTTGGCTGGGCAAGGCTGGGGCTTTCGGTGTCCAAAAGGCTGGGCAAGGCGACGCGTCGCAACCGCTTCCGGCGCATCGCGCGCGAGGTGTTCCGCAGGCATCCGATCCGGGACGTGCCGGTGGATGTGCTGGTGATAGCGAAAAAGCTTCCGGACAAGCGGCTCAAGGGGCTGGCCGAAGAGCTGGGTGCGATGCTGGATGAGGTAAGAAGACGGTGCGCGATGGGCTCATGAAGCGGCTGGTGTTGAAGCTCGTGCGCGGCTATCAGTGGGGGATTTCGCCGTGGCTGCCGGCGCGCTGCCGTTTTGTGCCCAGCTGTTCGCAGTACGCTTATGAAGCGATTGCGCGCTTTGGAGTGCTCAAGGGCGGCGCGCTTGCGTTGCGAAGGCTTGCCCGCTGCCGGCCGGGAGGCGGCTGGGGCTACGATCCGGTGCCGGAAAGGGAGAAGTAGAGATGGAACAGACGCGCAACCTTTTGCTCGCCGTTGCGATTTCGATTGCGATCATCTTCATCTGGCAGGCGATTTTCCCCCCGCCCAAGCCCACGCCGCCCTCTTCTTCCGAGGAGGTCGAACCATCGGGGGAGGCTTCTCATGCCCAGCCCACCGAAAAGCCGACGCCAAGACCCGAGGATCAGCAGCTGCGTGCGCCCAGTTGGCGGATGCCGAAGCGGGTCTTCGCATTGGAAAATGCGCGCGTGCGAATCCTTGTGGACGAGCGCGGCTGGATCGTGAAGGCGGTGATGAAGCAGTACCATCAGACGCTGGATCCAAACTCTCCGGGCGTCGCCTATCTGGATCTGACCCCGACCGGCCACGGGCTTTACCTCAACGCTGGCATTTTGAGGCATCGGCGCGCGGGAGCGTTTGCGCCGGTGGAGCAAAGCCCTGATCGGATCGTGTTGCAAGCGCCGCTTGAGGGTGGTGGGGCGTGGACGCGGGAGCTGCGCCTGACGAAGAAGGCTTCGGGCTATCTGTTGCAGATGACGGATCGGGTGCGGGGCATCGCCTCGCCCAGCGTTTACTACCAGATCGTCGAGCGCAATCCGGACAAGAAGAAAGATACCTTCTATGAACATGTGGGGCCGGTGGCGTTTTTGAACGGGAAGCTGCGGCAGGTGGACTACGAGGAGCTCGACGAGCGCCGGGCAATCACCGAGACCACGAAGGGCGGCTGGATCGGGGTCATGAACCGGTATTTCCTTGCCTCGTTCATTCTCGATCCGAGCAAGCAGGTGGAGGTCTTCTTCAAGACCGACGGCGCAAGCTATCAGGCGGGCTTCTTCGCGCAGCCGAAGGCCTCGGCCGACGGGGCGCGCATCTACCAAACGGCGGTCTATCTGGGCCCGAAGTCCACGCCGATTCTGGAGTCTTTAGGGGTAGAGCTTGAGCGCAGCGTGGACTTCGGCTGGTTTGCGTTCATCGCGATCCCGTTGCACAAGTTTTTGCTCTGGGTGCACCGGTTTGTCCCGAACTACGGGCTGGACATCATCATCCTCGTCGTGTTGATCAAGATTCTCTTTTTCTATCCCACGCACCGCTCGTATCTGTCGATGGCGGCGATGCGCAAGATCCAGCCCGAGATCGAGCGGCTGCGCGAGCTTTACGGCGACGACCGCCAGCGCATGGCCGAGGAATTGATGAAGCTGTATCGGAAGCACAAGGTGAACCCGGTTTCGGGCTGCCTGCCGATCTTCATTCAGATTCCAGTGTTCTTCGCGCTGTATAAGGTGCTGCTCGTTTCGATCGAGATGCGCCATGCGCCGTTCGTCGGCTGGATCAAGGATCTTTCCGCGCCGGATCCGTATTTCGTGCTGCCGGTGTTGATGGGGCTGAGCATGTACATCCAGCAGCGGCTCAACCCGCAGCCTTCGGATCCGATGCAGGCAAGGCTGATGCAGTTCATGCCGGTCGCATTCACGCTGATGTTCCTGTTCTTCCCCTCGGGTCTCGTGTTGTATTGGTTCACGAACAATCTGCTTTCCATTTTGCAACAGTGGCTCGTCTACAAGCGGATGCACGTGGCCTGACCATTGCGGCATTGGCCACCCCCTGGGGGCGTTCGGGGGTGGCCGTGGTGCGCATCTCAGGAAAGGACGCGGCGGCGATCTTGCAGGGGCTCACCCAGCGTCCGCTTCCCCAGCCGCGCGTGGCCTCGCTTCGCAAGATCCTGGACGATGACGGCGAGGTGCTCGATCAAGCGCTTGTGCTCTGGTTTCCCGCACCGCACAGCTTCACCGGTGAGGATGTCGTAGAGCTCCATTTGCACGGCAGCCCCGTGATCATCGAGCGGGTGCTGGAGCGCATCTACGCGCTGGGCGCGCGGCCCGCAGGCCCTGGCGAGTTCACGCGCCGCGCCGTCGAGCACGGCAAGCTCGATCTGACGCAGGCCGAGGCGGTGGCGGCCGCGATTGAGGCGGCCACGCTGCGCGCAGCCAAGCAGGCGCAGAAGCAGCTGGCGGGGAAGCTCGGCGAGCGCATTCAGGCGCTGATGGATGCGATCACCGATCTCGTCGCCCATCTGGAAGCGCTGCTCGATTTCCCCGAAGAAGACATCCCCGAAGGGCTGGATTTCGCCGCGCGCGCAGAGGCGATCATCCAGGACATCGACCGGGCGCTTCGCACGGCCGATTTCGGCGAGCGCCTCTTCCGGGGGCTTACATTGGTGATCTTGGGCCCGCCGAATGTCGGCAAATCCAGCCTTCTCAACCGTCTGGCCGGCGAAGAGCGCGCGATCGTCAGCAGCATCCCGGGCACGACGCGCGATGCGGTGGAGGCGCAGTTTGCCGTGCGCGGCGTGCCGGTGCGGGTGCTGGACACGGCAGGGATCCGCGAAACCCCCTCCGATCCGATTGAGCAAGAAGGCATTCGGCGAGCGCTGAAGGCGGCCCAGCGCGCGGATGTCGTGCTTTGGGTCGCCGAGGCCACCGATCCCGTCCCGCCGCAAGGCGTGGAGGCCACGCTTTGGGTGGCGAACAAAGCGGATCTGCTTACGCCGCAGGCGCAAGCCGCCTTCGATCGGCGCTGGCTGCTTGTAAGCGCAAAAACGGGCTTCGGGCTGGATGCGCTTTTGGCGCGCTTGGCCGAGGCGTGCGGCGAAGCGCAGGCCGAGGGCGAGGATGTGTGGATCACGCGCGCGCGCCACCGCGAGCTTTTGCTGCGGGCGCGTGCAGCACTCGCGGAAGGCAAGACCTTGGCCGATCGGCCCGAGACGATGGATCTTGCCGCCGCGCACTTTCGCCGCGCCTACGCGGCATTGGCCGAAATCCTCGGCGTGGGGGATGTGGAAGCGATTCTGGATCGGGTGTTTTCGTCGTTTTGCATCGGAAAGTGAAACTGGCACGGGCAAGCGCTGCTTGCTAGCGTGGCGAGGCACAACGAAAGAGGGAGGTGGTGGATGTCGGCCAAGTATCCTGTCGTGGCGATCACGGGCTCTTCCGGCGCGGGCACGAGCACCGCGAAGGTGGCGCTGGAGCACATCTTCCGCCGCGAGAAGCTGCGCGCGGCGTTTGTCGAGGGCGATTGCTTCCACAAGTACGATCGCTACGAGTTCCGCGAGAAGGCCAAGGAATACGCAGCCCAGGGCAAGCGCCTTTCGCACTTTTCGCCGGAAGCGAACCTTTTCGACAAGATCGTGGAGTTGTTCAAGTCCTATGGCGAAACCGGCCGCGGCATGGCGCGGCACTATGTGCACGACGAAGAGGAGGCCAAGCGCTACGGCGTGGAGCCGGGGCGCTTCACCGAGTGGGAGGAGATCGGCGAGGGCACGGATTTGCTCGTTTATGAGGGCCTGCACGGATGCATCGAGGAGGCGCGGCCCTACGTGGATTTGGCGATCGGCATCACGCCGGTGGTGAATCTGGAGTGGATCCAGAAGATCCACCGCGACACGAGCCTGCGCGGCTATTCCACCGAAGCGGTGGTGGAAAACATCCTGCTGCGCATGCACGACTATGTGCACTACATCACGCCGCAGTTTTCGATCACCGATATCAACTTCCAGCGCGTGCCGCTCGTGGACACGTCCAACCCGTTCATCGCCCGCGACGTGCCCACGCCGGACGAGTCGCTGCTCGTGATCCGCTTCCGGGATCCGAAAAAGTGGGATGTGGACTTTCCGTATCTGCTCGCGATGCTGCACCAGTCGTTCATGTCTCGCCGCAACACGATCGTCGTGCCGGCGGGCAAGATGGTGCTGGCGATGGAGCTGATCCTCACCCCGATCATCCGCAGGCTCGTGGACGAAGCCAAGCGTCTGCGCGGCGAGGCGTAGGCGTTGCACATTGGGCCGGGCAAATGCCCGGCCTGATTTTTCCAGAGATCTCTCAAGCGCCCATCGCCTTTATCCTTATCCGGCGCTCGTTAGAATGAGTGTATGTTTCACGTGAAACATCCGGAAGATGTCGATGTCGTCGTGATTGGCGGCGGGCATGCGGGCGTGGAGGCGGCGGCAGCCGCCGCGCGCCGCGGCGCGCGCGTGCGCCTGATCACGCAAAATCTCGATACGATCGCGAAGATGTCCTGCAACCCGGCGATCGGCGGGGTCGGCAAGGGCCACTTGGTGCGCGAGATCGACGCGCTGGGCGGACTGATGCCGATCGCGGCCGATCGGGCTGCGCTGCACTACCGGGTGCTCAACGAGCGCAAGGGGCCCGCCGTGCGCGCCACGCGGGCGCAATGCGATCGCCGGCACTATCAAATCGCGGTGCGCGCGTTGCTCGATGCCATCCCGAACCTTTCGCTGTATCAGGGAGAGGCAGCCGAGATTCTCGTCGAGGACGGATGTGTGCGGGGGGTGGTGGACACGCTCGGCGTTGAGCACCGCTGCCGGGCGGTGGTCGTGACCACCGGCACCTTCCTTGATGGCGTGATCCACCTCGGCGAGCAGCAGGTTTCCGCGGGGCGCGCGGGAGAGCCGGCGAGCACGGCCTTGGTGGCGCGCTTTTACCGCGCGCACTTTCGCCTCGGGCGATTGAAGACCGGCACCCCGCCGAGGCTCGACGGGCGCACGATTCGCTGGGAAAAGCTCGAGCGCCACCCCGGCGATCGTGGCGCGCGCCCGTTTTCCGAGCTGCATACCAAGGTCGTCGCGGATCAGATCGATTGTTTCATCGCGCGCACGAATCCGGAGACCCACCGCATCATCCGCGAAAACCTGCACCGCTCGGCGATGTATGGCGGGCGCATTCAAGCGCGCGGTCCTCGCTATTGCCCGAGCATCGAGGACAAGGTGGTGCGCTTTGCCGACAAGCCTTCGCATCAAATCTTTCTCGAGCCGGAGGGGCGCGATCACGCCGAGGTCTATCCCAATGGGCTTTCCACTTCGTTGCCGTTGGATGTGCAGTGGGCGTTTCTGCGCTCGATCGAGGGGTTGGAGGAGGTTCGGCTGATCCGGCCGGGCTATGCGATTGAATACGCCTTCGTCGATCCCACGGAGCTTTTTCCCACGCTGGAGACGAAAAAAGTGCGGGGTTTGTTCCACGCAGGCCAGATCAACGGCACGACCGGCTACGAAGAGGCGGCGGCCCAAGGGCTGATCGCCGGCATCAACGCCGCAGCCCGGGCGCTGGATGGTGAGATGTGGACGCCGCGGCGGGACGAGGGCTACATCGGAGTGTTGATTGACGACCTCACCACGAAGGGCGTTTTGGAGCCGTATCGGATGCTGACGGCGCGCGCCGAGTTCCGCTTGCGGCTGCGGGAAGACAACGCATGGCTGCGCTTTCTCGAGGTGGCCGAGCGGCTGAAGCTCGTCGACGAGGATCGCCTGGCCGCTCGGCGCGCCGATCAAAAGGCGCTGGAAGCTGCGCTTGCCGCCGCGCGCCAGACCACGGTGGCCCCCAATGCGCATTGGCGGGCCAAGCTCGAGGAACTGGGATTGCCGGTGCCGGAGACGGCGCAAAAGCTTGTGTCCTATCTGCACCGCCCGGAGGTGGGGGTGGAGGCGGCCAAGGCCTTGCTCGGGGAGCTTGCTCCGAGCTCGCCGCGCGCGTTGCACACGCTTTTGGCCGAGCTGCGCTACAGTGGGTATCTCGAGAAGGAAGAGGAAGAGGTGGCGCGGCTGAGGAAGCTTGAGGCGATGCGCATCCCCGAGGGCTTTGACTTTGCGCGCGTGCCGGGCCTCAGCCACGAGTGTCGCGAGCGTCTCATCCAGTACCGGCCGCGCACGATCGGGCAGGCCTCGCGCATCCCCGGCGTCACGCCGGCCGCGATCGCCGCGCTGATGTTGCATTTGCGGGCCTATGAGCAGCCGCGCGGATGAGGGGCTTGAGGCGCGGCTGATGCGCTACGCCGAGGAGGTGATGCGCGGCAATCGCGTGCTGAATCTCACCGGCGCGCGCAACGCGGAGGCGTTTCTGGAAGCGCTGGTGTATCCGTCGTTGCGGCTTGGGGTGTGGTTGCCGGAAGAGGGCCTGCTCGTCGATGTCGGCTCAGGCAACGGCGTGCCCGGCGTGCCGCTGCTGCTTCGCTTTCCGGGGTTGCGCGGCGTGTTCGTCGAGCGTCGCCAAAAGCGGGCGGCGTTTTTGAAGCGCCTAGTCCGGGTATTGGATTTGCCCGCCGAAGTGCGCGCCGCAGACATTGAGGCGCTGGACCCGCTGGGCGCGGATGCGTTCGTTGCGCGCGCGGTCGCCCCGGAGGCGAAGATGCTGGCATGGGCGGCCAAGCATCTGCGGGCAGGCGGGGTGGCGGCATGGATCGTGCCGCGCAACGCGGATCCGCAGCCTCAGCCTGGCTGGACGTTGGTGGCGGATTGCTGCGAAGCGGGCTTGCGCATGCGCGCGTGGCGTAAAGAGGGGTGTTTCACGTGAAACATTGCATCGCCGTGGCCAATCAGAAGGGCGGGGTGGGCAAAACGACAAGCTGCATCAACCTCGCGGCAAGCCTTGCGGCGCTCGACCGCGAGGTGTTGGTCGTGGATCTGGATCCGCAAGGCAATGCGACGACGGGGCTGGGAATCGACAAGCACGAGGTCCAGGCGGGGAGCTACGAGCTTTTGCTGGGCGAGGTTTCTCTTGATGAAGTCTGTGTGCCCACGGCGTTCGAGGGGCTTTTCGTCGTGCCGGCGACGATGGATCTGGCCGGTGCAGCGGTGGAGCTCGTAAGCGAGGCGGGGCGGGAGCAAAGGCTTAGGCGAGCGCTTGCGCCACTGGTTGAGAAGCGGCGCTTTGACTATGTCTGGATCGACTGCCCGCCCTCGCTGAATCTGCTCACGATCAATGCGCTGGCGGCCGCCGATCAGGTATTGGTGCCGCTGCAGTGCGAGTTTTTCGCGATGGAGGGGCTGGCGCAGTTGATGGACACGATTCGGCGGGTGCGGGCGCAGTTCAATCCGGCGCTGAGGATGCTGGGGATTTTGCTGACGATGGTGGACCGGCGCAGCAATCTGAGCCGGCAGGTGGAGGAGGAGGTGCGCGGGTATTTCGGCGCGCAGGTGTTTTCCACGATCATTCCGCGCAACGTGCGGCTTTCCGAGGCGCCCAGCTTTGGCAAGCCTGCGCTGGACTACGACCTGCGCGCGCAGGGCACGCAGGCCTATCTGCAAGCCGCGCACGAAGTGCTGGTGCGCTGCGAAGGGAGGCGGAGATGAAGCAAAAGCGACGGCTAGGGCGAGGCCTGGATGCGTTGCTCGGGGAGGCGGCAGGCGCGCGGGAAGGGATGCGCATGATCCCGATCGGCCTGATTGACCCCAACCCCTATCAGCCGCGTGAGATATTCGACGAAGCGGAGATCGAGAAGCTGGCGGCGTCGATTCGGCAGGATGGGGTGCTTTCGCCGGTGCTCGTGCGGCCGCACGGGGGGCGCTATCAGCTCGTCGCCGGCGAGCGGCGCTGGCGCGCGGCCCAGCGCGCGGGGCTTGCCGAGATCCCGGCCGTGGTGCGCGAGGTTTCCGATGCGCAGGCGCTGCAGCTTGCGATCGTGGAAAACCTCCAGCGGCGCGACCTTTCGCCGATCGAGGCCGCGAAGGCCTACCAGCGCCTGGCCGACGAGTTCGGCCTGACGCATGAGGAGATCGCGAGGCGCGTGGGCGTGTCGCGGGCGCAGATCACGAACACCTTGCGTCTGTTGCAGCTCCCCGCGCCCGTGCAGGCGATGGTGGAGCGAGGAGAACTTTCCGCAGGGCAAGCGCGGGCGCTCGTGGGGCTGGACGAAGAGGTGGCGGTGGAAGCCGCCACGCGCGCTGCGCGCGAGCAATGGAGCGCGCGCAAGATCGAGGCCTTCGCCCGCCGGCAGAAGAAAAAAACGCGCGCTTCCCTTCGTGATCCGGACATCGTCGCGCTTGAGGAGCGGCTCAGCTATGCGCTCGGCCTTCCGGTGCGCATCCGCCAGCGCCAATCCGGCGAAGGGGAGCTCGTGATCCGCTACCGGCGTCCGGAAGAGCTCGATCCGCTGTTGGAAAAGCTCGTCTAGATGCGAGTCCGCGGGCGCGATTACTGGGCCGTCTATTGGGATGCGGAAGCCCAGTGCGCGGCGTGGATTGATCAAACCGAGCTCCCGTTTCGTTGGGCGGTGCGGCGCACGCGCGATCCAGAAAGGGTCGTGCGCGCGATTCAACGGATGGAGGTGCGCGGAGCGCCGACGATCGGCGCAGCCGCGGCGCTGGGCCTGGCGCTTGCGTGGATGCATGCGCGCGACGATTGGGAGGGCTGGTGCCGGCGCTTTGCCGCAGCCAGGCCCACCGCGGTGAATCTGATGCATGCGGTGGCGTTCATGCAGGCGCAAAGCCCCCACTTTGCGCGGGCGGAGGATGCGGTGGAGGCCGCGGTGGCGTGGGCAAGGGCTGAGGTGGCGCGCCACCGCCGCTTGGGGGAGCAGTTGGCGGCGCGGCTTGCGCGCGGCAGGCGGAGGATTCTCACCCATTGCAACACGGGATGGCTCGCCGCGGTGGATTGGGGCACGGCGCTGGCTGGCGTCTATGCGCTGCATCGGGCAGGCGAACAGCCGTTCGTGTGGGTGAACGAAACGCGGCCACGGTGGCAGGGCGGGCGGCTCACCGCATGGGAACTTGCCGAGGAGGGCGTCCGCCACTGCATTCAGGTGGACAGCGCAAGCGCTTTTCGGATGCAGCGAGGTGAGGTGGATGCGGTCGTGGTCGGCGCTGATCGCATCGCGGCCAACGGTGATGTGGCCAACAAAATCGGCACACTGATGCTTGCAGCGCTTGCTCGCGCCTACGGGGTGCCGTTTTTCGTCGCTGCGCCGACGACGACGCTGGATGCGAAGACGCCCACGGGCGAGGCCATTCCGATCGAGGAGCGCGCGCCCGAAGAGATCATCTGCGCCGACGGCGTGGACGCATCCGGCGCGCCCGCGCGGGTGCGCGTGCTTTGCGATGCGCCGGCAAGCAATCCTGCGTTTGATGTGACGCCCTACGCATGGATCACCGAGATCATCACCGAAGATGGCCCCTGGCGGCCGCGCTGCTCGTAGGCGCAGCCTGTCTGGCGGCGGCTGCCGAAGGGCGGATCGCGCAGGTGGAAGTGCTCGGCCTGCGCTACACGCAGGCCGCCATGGTGAAGCGGGAGCTTCCGTTCGCGCCGGGCGATGCCTGGCAACCGGAATGGCAGGAAGAGACGCGCCGGCGGCTGATGGCCACGGGTTTGTTCAGCGAGGTGCGGGTGGAGCCGCCGGATGCGGCAGGTGTCGTGCGCGTGTACGCGCGGGATCGCTGGCCGCTGTGGCTTGTGCCCACGGCCACGCGCAAAGACAACGGCGAAAGCTATCTAGGGTTGGTGCTTGAGGACTACAATGCCTGGGGGCGCGGCGATGCGCTGCGCTTGGAGCTGCGCCGCTATGCGGGGCGCAATTTCTCGCGGCTTACGCGCGAGCAGTCGTTGTCCGCCAGCTATCGGATGCGCCGGATTGGGGGCGGGGATTGGTCGGCGAAGCTTCAGGGCTGGAAAGATCCCGCAGGCCGAGGATGGTCGCTCACCGCCGAGCGGACGCTTGGCCCCACGCCGGAGCTGGGCGCCCGCTTCGCGCTCGGATGGCGCACGCAGTGGAACGCCAACGGATTCCGGCTGCTCGGCCCGCAGCTTGAATGGCGCGATGAGGTGATCGACGAGCACTTGGACTGGCATCGAGGTTGGCGGGCGTGGGCGTCCACTTGGTGGACGAACTACGGGCTCTACCTTTCCGGCGGCTATGCGCGCTATCAGTTGCTGAATGCGGTGGGGGATACGGTGGCCTGGCGGCTTGAGGGAGGCGCGATCCAAGGCGATCGGGCGGCGTTGGGAAGCTGGGATATCGGCCACCGCAACGGGCTGCGGGGTTACTTTCCTGGCGAGATGCCGGCTACGAGCTATGCGCTGGCCAGCCTCGAAGGACGCTTTTTGTGGCGAGGGCACGAAAATGTGCAGGGCGTGCCCTTTGTGGATGCGGCGCTTGTGGGCTGGCAGGGGAAGATGCGCGTGCACTGGGGGGTGGGCGCAGGCGTGCGCTGGACGCTGCGCTGGCTTGTGCGCGGCACGATTCGCTTCGATATTGCTTATGGCGTGAGCATCCGCAAGTGGCGCGCGTATCTCGGCACGATGCAGGCGTTTTAGCGCTTGGGGATGGACTGGCGGGCCAACGCATCGGCACGCTCGTTGTCCGGATGGCCAGCATGGCCGCGGATCCAAACCCAGCGCACGCGATGGAGGTGGGCAAGCTCATCCAGCTTCTCCCACAGATCGCGGTTCGCGACCGGCTCGCCCGCCGCGTTCTTCCAACCCCTTTTTTTCCAGTTAGGCAGCCATTCGGTCATGCCGCGCACGAGGTATTGAGAATCGGAATAGATGTGCACTTCGGCCGGGCGTTTGAGCGCGGATAGCGCCGCCACGGCCGCGGTCAGCTCCATGCGTTGGTTCGTGGTGCGCGCCTCGCCGCCGGTGAGGACCTTTTCCTTGCCCTGCCAGCGCAGGATCGCCGCCCAGCCGCCAGGCCCGGGGTTGCCGCTGCAGGCGCCGTCCACATAGATCTCCACGCGCGGAAGCCTATGCGCCATGCGGCTGCCCGCCGAGCAGCGCCGGCAGCTTCGGCATGAGATGAAAGATCTGCATTTCCGCCCAACCGGTGGGAAGCGCAAGCACAATGCCCAAGATGCCTGCCACGATCGCAGCCTTCGACGCGGAAAGCTTCCCAAGATGCACGAGCCCAAGCCAGTTCAGCGCCACGAACCACAGCATCGTCGGGATCGTCAGCCACGGCCAGGGCGCAAGGATCCACGGGGTTGCGGCGTAGGCCGCGATCTGGAACGCATTCACGGTCGTCAGCCACGAGCCGAGGCTGCGCGCGAACGCACCCATGAGGCTCGCCCAAACCCATAGCCAGACGAGCATCGCGATCGCATACGCGGGCAGCAGGAACATCAGCGAAAACTTTGAATACGGAATCGCGACGACGCTTTCAAGCACAAAAATGATCAGAATATAAAGCAAGCAGTCCTTGTAATAAGCTGTCCGCGGCATTTTCTTGAAGAAATCCACGGGTTTCGCGATCACTTCCGCCAAGGTCGGAAAAAATGTCTGCATCATGCGATCGGCCGAAAACATGCTCCGCCTCCTTGAGCGATGTGTGCGCGAAGATGCGCCTAGCCTTGCGCGAATGCAACCCAGGCGGGGATCGCGGCAAGCGCGATGATCGTGGTGAGCGTCACGGCCTCGGCGTAGATCGCGCTGTTGAGCTTGAAGCGGTCGCAGATGGCGAGTCCCAGGATCATCGTGGGCATCGCAGCCTCCACGACGATCGGCCCGCGCCACGTTTCCGGGATCGGAAGCCAGAGGCTCGCCAGCCATGCCACGGCTGGCATCCAGACAAGCTGGATGCAAACGACGACGGCAAGCGGCAGCCAGTCGGCGCGCGTAAGCCCCCGCCACGAAAGCGCCATGCCGACGGCCACGAGCATCAGCGGGGATACCGCGCCAGCCAGCACGGAAAGCGCAAGCCCCACCGCTTTCGGGTGCGGCACCTCGCCGAAGTGCAGCGCAAGACCCGCAAAGAGCGCCCAGAGAGGCGGGGAGCGCACAAGCTCGCGAAGCCCTTGCCTTTCGCGAGCCGGCGCGCGTCCATGAGCAGCGGCGATCCAAAGCCCCAGGGTGAGCAGCAGCGGCGTGGAAGCCATGAGATCGAAGGCGATGGCGATCGTTGCGGCGGGATCGCCGAAGCTGTGCACGAGCACCGGAAGCCCCAGATAGGTGAAGTTGCCGAAGCTGGCGGCGAGGATCAGCGCCCCTTGCGTGGGGCGGGAAAGCCGAATGCGGACGCGCGGCCAGAAGCGCGAGGCAAAAATCCACGCCGCAAGCACGAGGCTTGTCAGTACGCACAACGCCGAAATCAGCGGAAGGTACGCATGGGCCGAGGAAAGCTCGCCTGTCCATAATCGGTCGAGCACCAGCGCGGGCAGGAACACGCGGTAGACCATGCGGGCGAGCGCTCCGCGCTCCAGCTCAGCCTGCGCGCGTCCCAGCGCCCAGCGCAGCCCGATCCCGATCAGCATCGGGATGAACATCGCGGTAAGGGTTGAGATCATCGGCGGGAACGCTAGGCGGGTTTTCAGCGGGGCGATAGGATCTTTGCGATGGGCGCGAAAGGGGTTGTCAAGTTCTGGCGGCTGTGGCGGCGACGGGCGCGGGTTTGGGGGCGGGATGAGGCGCTCAAGCTTGCTGTGCTTGCCGTCCCGCTTGGATTCGCTGGCGCGTATGCGGCGATCGCGATCCGCAAGATGATCGAGTTGGTGACGGATTTCTGGGTGCAGGCGCCAGAGTGGGATCAGGCGATCGGCGCCACGCCGTGGTGGGTGTATCTGGCTGCGCCGACGCTGGCTGGGGTCATCATCGGCTGGATCATGCACCGCGTGATGCCGGCCGGCGGTCTGCGCGGCGTGCCCGGCGTGATCGCGGATGTATTGGAGCGCGCTGCGCGCATCGACCGCCGCCAGTGGATCACGGACGGCGTGGCGGCTCCTTTGGCGATCGGCAGCGGCGTAAGCCTTGGGCGCGAAGGGCCGACCGTGGCGATCGGGGCGGCGCTCGCCTCGGAGCTTGCGCGTTGGTTTAGGTTTGCCGAGGCCGAGGCGAGAATCCTCGTGGGCTGTGGCGTGGCGGCGGGAATTGCGGCGTCGTTCAACACGCCGATTGCTGGCGTGCTGTTTGCGGTGGAGGTCATTCTGCACGACTTTGCCATCGCGACATTCACGCCGATCGTGATCTCAGCGGTGATCGCGACGATCATCTCGCGCGCCGTGATCGGGGACTTTCCCGCGTTCATGGTGCCGGAATATCACTTGATCAGCGCGGGCGAAATGCTCGTGTACTTGGCGATTGGGCTTGCAAGCGGGCTTGTGGCCGCGGCATGGATTCGGATGTTGGGCGATCTGCGCGCGAAGGCGGCGAAGCTTGCGCCGGACGTGCGCGTGCGCGCGCCGCTTGCGGGGCTGTGCGTGGGGATCATTGGGATCGTGCTTCCGCAGGCCGTCTCCATCGGCTACGGGGTCGTGGAGCAAATGATGCTGGAAGAGCTCGACCCCCAGATTTTCGGCTGGCAGGTGCCGCTTGTGGCGTTTCTTGGGTTGCTTTTGGCGATGAAGTTCGCGGCGACGGTGATCTCGGTTGCGGGCGGGTTGCCCGGCGGGCTCTTGGGGCCGTCGTTGTTTCTGGGCGCGACGATCGGTGCCGCGATCGGCGCGGCGGCGCATGCGGCGGCGCCGTTGTGGACGGAGTCCTATGGCGCCTATGCGCTCGTGGGGTGCGCCGCGCTCACGGGGGCTGCGATGCACGCGCCGCTGACGACGATGCTGATGGTGTTCGAGATGACTGCGGATTACCACATCATGCTGCCGCTGATGCTGGCCACGGTCGTCGCGACACTCGTGGCCAGAAGGCTTTCCCGCGCGTCGGTGTTCACCGAGGCATTGATCGCGCGCGGGATCGAAACGGAGGGCGGCGTGGAGCGCGCGTGGCTGCGCGCCGTTTCGGTGCGGCGGATTCCGTGGCGCTCGCTTCCCACGGTGGCGGAAGACGCGCCGCTTGAAGAGGTCAAAGAAGTGTATGTGCGTTCCGGCAAGGGCGTGGTGGGCGTATTGGACGGGGAAGGAAAGCTTGTCGGGATCGTCACCTTTTCCGATCTGCAGCCGCATCTTTTGGACAAAGGCGAGAACCAAGGGCTTTCCGCCGCCGATATCTGCAACCGGCATGTGCGCACGATCCGCGAAAGCGATTCCCTTCTGGACGCGATCCGCGTCTTTGATCAGGAGGTGTTCGAGCAACTGATCGTCGTCTCGGACAAGGATCCGAGAAAGCCTTTGGGGATCCTCTCGCGCAATGCGGTGTTCTCCACCTATCACCGGCTCATCGTGCAGCACGGGGAGGCGCAGTGAGCGAAGCGCTGAATCCCGAGCAGCGGGCCGCGGTGCGGGCGCCGGACGGGCCGGTGTTGATCCTTGCGGGCGCCGGCACGGGCAAGACGCGCACGATCGTGCATCGCGTAGCTTTTCTGATCGCCGAGCGCGGGATCGCGCCGCATCGGATTCTCGCCGTGACCTTCACGAACAAGGCCGCCGAGGAGCTGAAAACGCGGCTTACGCAGATGATCGGCGACGATGCAGGCGGGGTGGTCTCGGGCACCTTTCACGCCGTGTCGCTGCGGATCTTGCGCCGCTTCGCCGATGCGCTCGGGTATCCCCGCGACTTTCAGGTCTTGGATGCGGATGATCAGCTCACCGTCTGCCGTCGCGTGCTGCGGGCGAAGAACATCCCGGCCGAGCGCGTCTCGCCCCAGTATCTGCGCGCATGGATCGAGCGCTGCAAGAACGCCGCGCTTTTCCCCGAAGACGCTCCGCAGGATGCGCTCAACGGCGTGGCGTTGAATGAGCTTTATGCCGCGTATCAGGCCGAGCTTTTCGCACTCAAGCGCATGGACTTTTCCGATCTCATTTTGAATGTCATCAGGCTCCTTCGCGAACAGCCGGGCCCTGCGGCGGCGATCCGCGCGATGTTCGATCATGTGCTCGTGGACGAATATCAGGATACGAACCCCGCGCAGCACCTGTGGCTCGTGGAGCTGTGCCGCGAGCACGGCAATCTCACCGTCGTCGGCGACGACGATCAGAGCATCTACGGCTGGCGCGGCGCGAAGCTGCATCACATCCTGGAGTTCGAGCGGCTGTTTCCGGGCGCGCGCGTCTATCGGCTGCAAACGAACTACCGCTCCACGCAGGCGATCCTTTCGTTGGCCAACGCCGTGATCGCCGCCAACGAAGCGCGCCATCCGAAGGAGCTCGTCGCGGTCAAAGGCGAAGGGACGCGGCCCGTCTGGCGCGAGTGCCGCGACGATCATGCCGAGGCCGAGGCGATTGCGGCGTTCGTCGCCAAGGCTTTGGCGGACGGCATTCCGGCGGAAGAGGTGGCGGTGCTCTACCGCTCCCACCGGCAGTCGCTGCCGATCGAAGAGGCGCTGCGCAGGCAGGGGATTCCGTATCGCATCCTCGGGGGCTTGGGCTTTTTCGAGCGCATGGAGGTCAAGGACGCGCTGGCTTACTGGGCGCTGGTGAACGGTTGCGCCGATGCGTGGCAATTGCTGCGCGTGGCCAATAAGCCGCGCCGCGGCGTGGGGCCGAAGACCCTGGCGGCGCTGGAGGAGGCGCTGGCGGCGTTTTCCGGCACGCCCGCGGCATGGCTGGATGCGCTGCGCGCAAGCCCTCCGGCCGGCGCGCTGAAAAAGCTGGTTCCGCTGGCTGAGGCGGTGGCGAAGGTGCGCGAACAGGCCTCCGCCCGGGCGGATCGGGGGCTTTGGCCGATCTTGGAGGAGGTGGGCTACTTTGCGATGCTCGCCGCGGAAGGCGAGGCGGAGGCGGAAACGCGCATCGAGAACCTGCGCACGTTGCGCGCGTTCATCGAGGAGCACATCGCGGCGGGCGCGCGCCCGCAGGAGGTTCTCGACCGCGCAAGCCTTCTCTCCCGCGAAGAGACGCCGGAGGGCGCACAAGTCACGGTGACGACGCTTCACCGAGCAAAGGGCTTGGAGTTTACCGCGGTGGCGATCGCAGGCGTCGAGGAGGGGCTTTTGCCGCATCAGCGCGCGATCGAGGAAGGCCCGGAGAGCATCGCCGAGGAGCGGCGGTTGTTCTATGTGGGGATTACGCGGGCCAAGGAGCGGCTTTTGATCACCAGCGCGCGCATGCGCCGCGGCTTCGACGGGTTTTTTCTCAGCCGCCCGTCGCGGTTTCTGCAGGGGCTGCCGGAAGGGTTGCTGGAACGGCGCATCGAGCGTCCCAAGGCCATCCAACCCGCATCGGTGCCCGCAGGCGCGCGCGTTCGGCATCCGAGCTTCGGGCTGGGCGTGCTGCTGGGCACCGAAGGCGTGGGCGACGGGCTTCGCGTCACGGTGAGCTTCGATCGGCACGGGATCAAGCGGCTGATGTGGAAATACGCGCAACTGGAGGTGCTCGATGACGAAACCGCAGGTGGAGATCTGGCATAACCCGCGCTGCCGCAAGTCGCGCGAGGCGCTGCAATGGCTTAAAGCGCACGGGATCGAGCCGAGCATTCGGCTTTATCTCAAGGATCCGCCCACGCCGGAGGAGCTTGCGCGCGTGCTTGCGCTGCTGGGGATGACGGCGGAAGCGCTGATGCGCAAGCAGGAAAAGGAGTACAAGGAGCTCGTGCGCGGCCGGGCGTTGAGCGAGGAGGAAAAGATCGCGTTGATGAGCGCGCATCCGAAGCTCATCGAACGCCCGATCGTGATCGTGGATGGCAGGCGCGCGGTGCTGGCAAGGCCTGCCGAGAAGCTCGCCGCGCTATTCGGCGGCTAGCCAATCGCGCAAAAGCGGCTCCATATCCGCGCGCAGGATCATAAGCACCGCCTCGAAGGCGGCCTCATCGCCCCAATAGGGGTCGGGAACATCCGGTGCCTGATGGGGATCGCCGCTTTCCGGGGCGCGCATCATGACGATCTTGCTCGCCGGAATGCCCATGGCTAGGAGCCCGGCTTTGTTGTCGGCGTCCATCGGCACGAAGACATCCCAGCGGGCGCGGTCTTCCGAGCGAAGCTGGCGTGCGCGGTGGGCGCGCAGATCCAGCCCGTGGCGGCGCGCCGCCGCACGGGCGCGCGGATCGGCGGGCTTGCCGATGTGCCAATCGCCGAGGCCGGCGGAGCCGAACGTGAGGCGATTATCCAATCCCAAACGTGCGGCTTCTTGCTGCGCCAGCGCCCACGCAAGCGGCGAGCGGCAGATGTTGCCGAGGCACACGAACAGCACGCGCTTAGGCGGCATCGCGCTCCGCCTGCGAGGGCTGCAGGTACCGCGGCCTGGGAAAGCGCACCGGCGGCACCTCGGCCAGCGCCTGGGGGATCAGCGACGCCAGCGCTTCCGTTCGCGGGCGCGCGATGGCCAGGCGCGGAAGATGCGCCCATGCCGCCGGCGCCGAAAGCGCGGCAAACGGACGATCGGGCGTTTCCTCGATCGGGACGCAGCGGTCTTCCTCCACGCAGCGCAAGCCTTGCCAGACGCCGCGGTAGGCAAGCCCTGCCCGCGCATCGGCCACGGCCAGCACCGGGCCGTTTGTGCCCGCTTGCGCAGCGGTGATCGCGAGCGACGAGATCGGATGCACCGGCACATCAAGCGCGAGCGCAAGCCCTGACGCGAAGGCGCAGGCGATGCGAATGCCGGTGAATGACCCCGGGCCTACCCCGACGACGAGCGCGCTGATCTCAGACAAACGCACGCCCGCGGCCTGGGTGAGCGCGCGCACCATCGCTTCCAGTTCCTCCGACGGTGGGCGCGTGGCCGGCCAGCTGCGGCTCCAGATCCGCCCTTGGGCGTAGAGCACCAAGGCCGGCGCGCTGCGCTCGGCCATGTCCCATGCGAGCACGTTCATTCCAGTTCCCTGCGCAGCCGGGGTTCCAGCAGCGGTCGGTAGCGCGGATCGCGCAGCGCGAGCACCGCGTTGGCGAGCAAGAAACCTGCGGGCGTGCCCACATCGAACCGTTCCCCTTCGATGAGCACGCCGTAGACGGGTTGCGTGCGCGCAAGCATCGCCAGCGCGTCCGTAAGCTGGATCTCGCCGCCGCGCCCGGGTGGCGTGTCCGCAAGCAACGCCAGCACGTCTGGCGTCAGCACATAGCGGCCGATCACCGCATAGCGCGACGGCGCCTCATCGGGCGCGGGCTTTTCCACGAGGTTGATGATGCGAAGCCGCCCGTCGTCTTGCCTCACCTCGGCGATGCCGTAGTGCACGACTTCGCTTTCCGGCACCTCCATCAGCCCCACCACGCTGCAGCCGGTCTGCCGGTAGACTTCGAGAAGCTGCGCCGTGGCGGATACGGATGCGCCGAGGATCAAATCGTCGGCGAGCAACACCGCAAACGGCTCGTTCCCGATCCATGCGCGCGCCGCAAGCACCGCATGCCCCAGCCCCAGGGGTTTGCGTTGCCGCACATAGGCGAACTCGCCGAGC